>JAAURU010000072.1 GCA_012032075.1 Flavobacterium sp. | reverse complement strand
AAATCTTATATAATTTTGAAATCGAATATTTTGTTTCACCAGCTTTAATCTTATGAAAAGTAGTTTGTTCATTAATTATTCTTGGTTTACCATCAATCGTTTTTTTCTTATTTGGAATTATGATTTGTTGCCCTGTTCTCAAACCATCTTTTAGTAGTTCTTTATTTTCTAATTCCAAATCGGAAACAGCTACATTATATTTTCTTGCAATTCCATACAAAGTTTCCTGTGACTGCACTAAATGTGATATTCTATCTTTAGAATTTGAATTCTTTTTATGTTTGTAGATTTACTTGGTATAATAATAACTTGACCTGTACTTATATTTGTATCAACAATATCTAAATTGGCTTTTTTAATATCGTCAATTGAAACATTAAATTTTTTTGAAATAGCGTATAACGTTTCTTTTGGTTGAACAGTGTAAGTGTTTGTTTTAATTTCTTGGGCAAAAAGTAGATTAGTGCATGCTAATAAAATTAAAATGTATCTCATTGAAAAGTTTGTTTGTTTAAATTTAAAAGTCATTACAAAGTTATTTATTGTAATGACTTTTCAAAGCTTTTTTGTTAAAATTATCTAAAATAGTCTAAAACTATTCCCATTCTATAGTTGCTGGTGGTTTAGAACTAATATCATAAACTACTCTATTAACACCTTTTACCTTATTAATAATCTCGTTTGATGTTTTCATTAAGAATTCATAAGGTAAATGTACCCAATCAGCTGTCATTCCATCAGTAGATTCTACAGCGCGTAATGCAACTACTTTTTCATAAGTTCGTTCATCGCCCATAACACCAACACTATTTACAGGTAATAAAATAGCACCTGCTTGCCAAACTTTATCATACAAACCATGCTCTTTTAAACCATTAATAAAAATAGCATCAACTTCTTGTAAAATTGCTACTTTTTCTAGAGTAATATCTCCTAGAATACGAATGGCTAAACCTGGTCCAGGAAAAGGATGACGACCTAATAATTCAGGATCAATTCCTAGTGTTGCTCCTACTCTACGCACTTCATCTTTAAATAGCATTCTTAGCGGTTCAACAATTTTAAGCTTCATAAAATCAGGTAAACCACCTACATTATGATGTGATTTTATAGTTGCAGATGGACCTCCTGTTGCAGAAACAGATTCAATTACATCTGGATAAATTGTTCCTTGTCCTAAGAATTTCACATCAGTCAATTGATGTGCTTCATCATCAAATACTTCAATAAAAGCATTTCCAATCGCTTTTCGCTTTGCTTCAGGATCATCTAAACCAGCTAATGCATCATAAAAACGTTTTGAAGCATCAACTCCTTTTACATTTAATCCCATTCCTTTGTATTGGTCTAAAACACTTTGAAATTCATTTTTACGAAGTAAACCGTTATTTACGAAAATACAATATAAGTTTTTACCAATGGCTTTATTCAATAAAACAGCTGCAACGGTTGAATCAACTCCACCCGACAAACCTAAAACTACTTTATCATTCCCTATTTTCTCTTTCATTTCGGCTACAATTTCCTCTACGAATGCATTAGGAGTAAATGATTGAGGTACTTGTGCAATTTTTACTAAAAAATTCTCTAATATTTTTTGCCATCTGTAGAATGATAGACTTCTGGGTGAAATTGAAGTGCATAAGTAATTTCTCCTTCTATTTTATAGGCTGCATTTTCAACATCTTTAGTACTGGCAATCTTAACACCATTAGTTGGCAATTGCTTAATGGAATCGGAATGTGACATCCAAACTTGACTGCTTGGACTAACACCCTCTAAAAAGACCTCATTTTCTTTAATAAATGAAAGATTAGCTCTTCCATATTCTCTTGTATTAGAAGCAGCTACTTCTCCACCATAAAAATGAGCTAAATATTGTGCTCCATAACAGACTGCTAATAATGGCATTTTTCCTCTAATTTGGGATAAATCTGGATGTAGTGTTTCTTTTGAACGAACTGAAAAAGGACTTCCACCAAGAATTACTGCTTTATAAGATGATAAATCCTCAGGAATTTTATCAAATGGAAAGATTTCACAAAAAATATTCAATTCTCTTACTCTACGAGCAATTAACTGTGTGTATTGCGAACCGAAATCTAAAATTAATACGTTGTGTTGCATTTTTTAAGTTAGAAGTTAGAAGTTAGAAGTTAGAAGTTTTTGAAACTTATACTTTTAACTAGATTGTTAATACTCAAAAGTTCCATATTCGGAAATAATGGTCAATTTCTTTTCATTTGATGCTTCTACTCTACCCACAATTTGAGCATCGATATTGAAAGATTTAGAAATTTCAATAATATCATTTGCAATTTGAGCTGGAACATAAATTTCCATTCTGTGACCGCAATTGAAAACTTGATACATTTCTTTCCAATGGGTTTTCGATTGTTCTTGTATTAATTTGAACAAAGGTGGAACAGGAAATAGATTATCTTTAATTACATGAACAGTATCAATGAAATGAAGCACTTTAGTTTGTGCTCCACCACTACAATGAACCATTCCGTGAATTGTATCTGATTTGTATTTTGATAAAATCTTCTTAATTAAAGGTGCGTAAGTTCTAGTAGGTGATAATACTAATTTCCCGGCATCGATAGGGCTATTTTCAACAGCATCAGTTAATTGGGCTTGACCCGAATAAACCAATTCATTTGGAACCGAAGCATCGTAACTTTCTGGATATTTTGTAGCCAAATATTTTGCAAAAACATCATGACGAGCAGACGTTAATCCGTTACTTCCCATTCCTCCATTGTATTCTTTTTCATATGTTGCTTGTCCAAAAGAAGCCAAACCAACAATAACATCACCTGCTTGAATATTTGCGTTATCTACTACATCAGCACGTTTCATTCTTGCAGTTACAGTTGAATCCACAATAATTGTACGCACTAAATCACCCACATCTGCTGTTTCTCCACCAGTTGAATGAATTGTAACTCCGTGTTGTTTTAAATCATGAATTAATTCTTCTGTTCCATTAATGATTGCTGATAAAACTTCTGCGGGAATTAGACTTTTATTTCTTCCAATGGTTGATGACAATAAAATATTATCGGTTGCTCCAACACATAATAAATCGTCAATATTCATAATTAAAGCATCTTGAGCAATGCCTTTCCAAACGGAAATATCTCCAGTTTCTTTCCAATACATATAAGCTAATGAAGATTTTGTACCAGCACCATCAGCATGCATAATGATACAATAATCATCATCATTAGTTAAATAATCGGGAATAATTTTGCAGAAAGCTTTTGGAAACAATCCCTTGTTTATATTTTTATAGCATTATGCACATCTTCTTTAGCAGCAGAAACTCCTCTAAGATTGTAGCGTTGGCTCGAATCAGAACTCATTAAAATAGTGTTGTTTAAATCGAAAAGCTCGATTTGTAGTTGTTGCGCAAAGATAGTTTTTTAATTCAATTTTTTGAAATTGGGAATCAAAAAATGACTAAATTTTTACTTTAAAAACCCCTTTTTCATCAATTTGAGAAGTATTATTTGGAAATAAAATATTAATAAAACCAAAAGAAGTATAACATTCTTCTTTAGTTGAAATTACATTATATTTAATCACAACTGCATCTGACTCCATTGTGGTTTGATTATTTAAAAGTATTTTAATTTCAATATTATTTGCATTAATTGTTGTTCTAGGCAATAATTGTATAACATTATCACCTTCAACAAACTTAAAAACAATTTCATTATCTATAACATCTTTAACTGCTATATCTGTAGCTGCATACGTTTGGTTTTCAAAAACATTTTCATTTGTTGTTTCATCTATAATTTCGACAAAAAACTTGCTGGAATAGGTTGACTATCTTCTACACATTTATCTGTACAACTTAAAAAAAATGTACTAATTACTATTGCAAAAACAATGATTGTTTGCTTCATTTTTAAAATTTATTTACTTAAAATTTCTATTTCTACTCTTCTATTTGCAGCTGCTTGCTCTTCGTTAGCTTCTGGAATAGGAAATAATGGTTCACTAACTCCTTTTCCTGTTACACTAACTCTATGTTGCAATATTCCTTTAAATACCAAAAAACGTCTTACTTGTTTAGCTCTTTCTAGTGATAAGTTCTTTCTATCAGTATCTACACAACAAATATGTCCTTGAATTTGTATTTTTAAATTGGGATTATTTTGCATTACAAACAATAAATCATATAAAGCTCCATTTGATTCGGGAGTCATAGCAAATGTATTTTGAAAAAAATTGATGTTTTTAAGAATGATTTTAGTACCAACTTTTGCCAATTGAACTTTTTGATGAATAGGCATATCATCAGTGATTTCAATATCTTGAATAGGATTTTTTATTCCTAATATTTCATTTTCATTTACTAAATCCTTTTCAAGTATATAATAAATTGTTGCTTTTCTGTTTTCTGCTTTGTTTTGTGATTGATTAAAATTTTCACCAAAACTTCTTGTTTTAAAATCGGCTCTAATTTTAATTTTGTCTTTTACATATTCAAATATAAAATTTACTCTTTTTTGTGCCAATGTATCATTAAAACCTGAAGAACCAACTTCATCAGTATATCCGTTTATTGCTACAATTTTTGAATTTTTATTCGCTTTAATCCAATCCTTCAACCTACTTTCTTCTTTTTTGGATACTTCGAATTTATTGGTATCAAAATATACTGAAAACCGCTCTTGAGCAATTACCATATTTGATACTAATAAAAATAATATTAAAATACGAATTATCACTTTATATTTTTTTTTACGAAGTAACACTTTTTTTAGAAAATACAAAAGGTGTCTAACTATTTTAACGTTAAAGAGTAATAAAAAGTATAAAAAAGCCTATCCAAAATTTGAATAGGCTTTGTAATTAAATCTCTTTCTTAAAACAGACACTATTTTCAATTCCAGAATATTGTCCGTAATTTGGAATTATTGAAAATCCATATTTCTTATATAAACTTATAGCTTCAGGTTGCTTTAAACCGGTTTCAAGTATTAAGCTTTTATAACCTAATTCTTTTGCCCATTTTTCTATTTCATTTAGAACTAAAATTGCAAACCCTTTTTGTCTAAAATTAATTGGAACAAACATCCTTTTAACTTCTATAGAATTTTCATCAAAATGCTTAATTGCTCCACAAGCAACAGGTAATTCATCATCATACAAAACAATTACATGTTTGATAGTATTTATTGAATTAAATTGTGCATAAAAAGAATGATCTTCTCCATCTCTTATTGCTAATTCCTTATCCAATTGAGCTACAAGCGCAATAAAATGCGTATTTGATGAATCTGTCTTAAGAACTTGAATCATAAAATTTAGAAAAAATATTATCTTAAAAATAATATCTCTCTATATTTTACTAATGTCCACATTTCGTCATCTACTAATAATTCTAATTTATCTGCATGAGTACGAATTTCTTCAAAATAAGGTTTTACTTTATCGCAATATGCAGCTGCCATTTTAGCTATATCAGTAAGATTATTTGCTTTTTTACGTTCTTCAACCATAGCGTGAACTTTAGAATTTATGCCTTCAATATGTCCAGAAATTTCTTTGATTAAAGCTACTTGTTCTTTTGCAATTTTCTCATAGTCTTTACCAAAAATTTCTTTTAATCCTTTTACATTCTCGATTAAAGTATTTTGATAACGGATTGCAGTAGGAACAACGTGATTACGAGCAATATCTCCTAAAACTCTACCTTCAATTTGAATTTTCTTAGTATATTCTTCTAATTCTATTTCATAACGAGCTTCTACTTCCACATGGTTCATTATCGATAATTCTTCAAATAAATCCATTGCTTTTTTAGAAACTTTTGCTTTTAAAGCCTCTGGAGTAGTTTTATGGTTGCTTAAACCACGTTTTTTTTGCTTCTTTTTCCCAAGCTTCACTATAACCATCTCCTTCAAAAAGAATATTTTTAGTTTGTTTGATATATTCTCTCAATACATTGAAAATAGCTTCGTCTTTTTTCAAATCTTTTTTAGCAATTAAAGCATCTACTTCTACTTTGAAATCTTTTAATTGTTTAGCAACAATAGCATTTAATGTAGTCATTGAAGTTGCACAGTTTGCAGAAGAACCTACTGCTCTAAATTCAAATTTATTTCCTGTAAATGCAAATGGAGAAGTTCTATTTCTATCAGTATTATCTAATAATACATCTGGAATTTTACCTACAACATTTAATTTTAAGTCTGTTTTTTCTTCTGGAGACAATTTACCTTTAGTTACACCTTCTAGTTCAGCTAATACTTTTGTTAATTGCTGACCAATGAATACAGAAATGATTGCTGGTGGAGCTTCATTTGCACCTAAACGATGATCATTACTAGCAGAAGCAATTGCAGCTCTTAATAATTCTTCATAATCATGTACTGCTTTAATTGTATTGATAAAGAAAGTTAAAAATTGTAAGTTACTCATTGGAGTTTTTCCAGGAGATAATAAATTAATACCTGTATCTGTAGCTAAAGACCAGTTATTGTGTTTACCCGATCCATTAACACCTTTAAATGGTTTCTCATGGAATAATACTTTATAATCATGACGTTCTGCCACTTTTTGCATTACATCCATTAATAATGAATTATGATCTACAGCAAGATTGATTTCTTCAAATATTGGTGCTAACTCAAACTGACTTGGAGCTACTTCATTATGACGTGTTTTTACAGGAATACCTAATAACATACATTCATTTTCTAAATCACGCATGTAATTTAAAACTCTTGAAGGTATTGACCCAAAATAATGATCATCTAATTGCTGTCCTTTTGCAGAAGCATGACCTAACAATGTTCTACCTGTAGCTAATAAGTCTGGTCTTGCATTTGCTAATGACTTATCAACAAGAAAATATTCTTGTTCCCAACCTAAAGTTGGTGTTACTTTTTTAACATTTTTATCAAAATACTTAGCAACTTCTGTTGCTGCACTATCAATAGCTGTTAAAGCTCTTAATAATGGTGTTTTATTATCTAAAGCTTCACCAGTGTAGGAAACAAAGATAGTTGGAATACATAAAGTTGTTCCATATATAAATGCTGGAGAAGTAGGATCCCAAGCAGTATAACCACGAGCTTCGAAAGTATTACGAATACCTCCATTTGGAAATGATGATGCATCTGGTTCTTGTTGTACTAATTGACTCCCACCAAATTTTTCAACAGGATCACTACCATCAAATGAAGTTTCAAAAAAAGCATCATGCTTTTCAGCAGTACTTCCGGTTAAAGGTTGAAACCAGTGAGTATAATGTGTTACATCTTTAGACAAAGCCCATTCTTTCATTCCCATTGCAATTTGGTCAGCAATAACACGATCAATTTTTGAGCCTTTATCAATAGCATTTTGAACTGCTTTATAAGCTTCAGGTGTTAAGAACTGACGCATTGCTTTGTTATTAAACACGTTACTACCAAATATTTTTGGATTTTTTTTCTAATTTTTCGACAGCAACAGGTTTTCTAGCTGCAGTGTCTTTTAATGCTTGGAAACGAAAAGTTGACATAAATTTTATTTATTTTTTAGTTATACCCCTAATTTTTGGTTACAAATATATGAAATTATATGTTTTTACAAACTTAAGCCCTTATTTTTTTAAGTTTTTAACCATAAAATAAAAAATATAACAAATTTCATAAAAAGTAATTTTATAAAACAAATTTACAGTTATTAACATTTTAACAATTTTATGTTAATAATTTACAAATTTTTCTTTTATTTGCAGTGTAATATGTTGTTAACCGATAAAATATGCCACTTATGAGAAAACACAAATTATGGCTAATTAAATTAATAATTAGTTTATTTGTCTTAATGACTGAAACTTACGCACAGTGCGCAGGTACTAATAATACTATTACTATTTGTACCAAAGAATCCTACAATCAAGGAATTGGTAATCCTAATGGAGTTGTAAATTTATTTACATTATTAGGAGTAGGAGCTGTTCCAGGGGGAACATGGACAAATTTAAACAGTACAGCTGGTTTCAATACAAGTACAGGTATATTAAATACTTGGCAAATAAATCAAAATGGCGTTTATAACTACAGTTATACTGTCACTGGTGTACCTGGTTGCACTAATAATACCGCTACCATAACATTAACATTAGGCAGCTATCCTGGAGTTGACAATCCAAGTGCGGTAGCCTGTGATAACAATTCTATGGTACCACTGTTTAGTTTTTTAGGAAGTAATCCAAACCCTCATTTTAATGGAAATTTTTCTGGAGGTCCAGTTTGGTGCTATAACTGGTGGTTTTTTTAATGCTCAACTCGCTGGTTCTGGAACATATACTATAGTTTACACAGTTCCATCTATTGGGACTTGTCCGTCGAGAACAGCTACAATATTATTAACTGTTCAAGAATTACCAGAAGCTGGAACACCCACACCTTTAAGATTTTGTGAGACTGATGATTTTTCAGGTTTTACTAATGTAAATCTTTTAGACCAACTTACAGGAGAAGATGGAAATGGAAGTTGGACGGATAATAACGGAACTGGAGAAATAACAAGTCCTACAGATTCTTTTATAAACATTCAAAACATCTTTACTAATTTTGGAGCTGGAACCTACACTTTTACTTATACAGTTACTCCTTCAAACCCTATTTGCCCTCCATCATCTGCAAATGTTGCTATAATAATAGAACCAGTAGTAGATATTAACGGTGCTTCTCTTGATATTATACCTAGCTCAATTTGCTTTAGTGAACTAAGTACTACATCTTACACAGGAACAATAACACAAGGAGCAAATCCAATTCCTAATGGTGCATATAGTATTACATATTCTCTTTCAGGTGCAAATTCTGGAACTGAAAGCGTTAATATAACTTTTGCAGGTGGAACTGGAAATTTCACCATTAATCCTGCATTTGTAACAGCTATTGGAACAACAACTGTTACTATTACAAGTATCGTAAATCAAAGTAGTGTATTAAATTGTACAAGACCAATTACAAATTTAAATGACAATTTTCAAATTTTTGAAACTCCAAATGTTAGTGATACACTATTTTCTGTTGATGATTTCTGTTTAGGTCAAACAGGACAAGGAAATTTTAATGATACGAGTGGAGCTCCTTATCAATTATCAAATGGAACTTACATCATTACTTTTAACATAACAAGCCCTAGTGGAACTCTAACTGGACAAACAGCTACTGTTTCAATTACAAATGGTTCTGGTCTATTTTCAATTTTAAATTCATTAACTAATATCGAAGGTAACTATTCAATAACAATTACGACAATACAAAATCAAACAACTGGTTGTTCTACTCCTACTAATTTGACAGCAAATTTTGAAGTATTCCCAATTCCAGATGCACAAACAATCACAGTAATTATTCCAAGTATATGTACTGGAAATGATGTAATAGTAAATATCTCAGGAGCTACTAATTTACCAAATGGGTTGTATAATCTAAGCTATGATGTTACTGGTGCTATTAATGCAGCTAATCAAACAGCATTAAATGTTCAATTTACAAATGGAATAGCAAGTTTTACATTACCTTCTGGAATATTAGCTTTTGGAACATCTACAGCAACAATTACAAGTTTAGTAAGTATAACCAATATATGTAATACTTCTACTTTTAACAATCCTAGTGCCTCTTTTACAATTTCTGAATTACCAAATATAAGTAATGCCTCAGTTACAATTAACGAACCTATTTGCTTAGGAAGTAATGCAACTGGTACAATAAATGCTCCATTATTAACTAATGGAACTTATACAATTTACTATAGTTTGAGTGGGACTAATACATTTAGTGGTACAACATCTGTAACATTTACAGGAGGAAATGGAAACATTACTATTCCATCAACTCAATTAACAAATACTGGAAATTACACGATAACTATTACAAGAGTTGAAAACTCAACTACATTATGTCCTAGCAACACAAGTCTTATAGATACATTTGTAATAAGTCCATCACCTTCAATTTTAGTTTCTGAAGTTACTATTCAAGACATATGTCTTGGAAATAATGCTACAGTTAATATAGCAAGTTTAGGTGGTTTAAGTAGCGGTAATTATCAATTTACTTATACCTTATTTGGTGGAAATGGACCTTCAACACAAACAATTCCAGTTGCAATTTCAAATACTGGTAATGGAACTTTCACAATTCCATCAACCTTATTAACAAATTCTGGGTTAACTTCTTTAACTATAGATACCATTCTAAATACAGATACAGGTTGTTTTAGAAACTTCTCAAATATTCAAATTGATTTTAATGTCAATCCTTTACCTGATTTTTCAGTAAACACTGTAGCTATACAAGATGAAGTGTGTTTAGGACAAGATGCCGCTGGCACAATTTTAAATGCTACCAACTTAAGTAATGGAAACTATAGTTTTACATATAATTTAAGTGGAGCAAATACTGCAATTGACCAAGTAGGCACTACAACAATTGATACTGGAGCAGGATCATTTATTATTCCAGCAAGTGTATTAACAGCTGCTGGAAATACAACTTTTACAATTACTTCAATTACTAATAGCACTACTGGTTGTTCAACAACTGGACTTTCAATACTGGCTACATTTGAAGTTATTCCATTACCAATTACTACTGGAGCTACTATTACTGCAAGTAATATTTGTATATCTGAAACTGAAACAATAAGGATTGAAAATGCTACTGGTTTGACTGATGGAGATTACACTGTTGTTTATGATTTATCAAATGCTAATACAAGTAATGGAAACTCAGTAACTGTAACTTTTACATCTGGAAGTGGTAACTTTGATGTTCCTTCTTCATTACTTACAAATGGAGGTACAACAACTATAAGTATTCAAAATTTAATATACAATGCTACACAATGTGGTTCTAGTACACTAGCAACAACTCCTGTGAGTTTTGTTATAACTAACCCTAATGCTCCTACACTTATAGCAAATGGAAATTTATTTTGTGTTCAAGATAATCCTACTATAGCAAATTTAACATCAAATATTGTATCTACTGGAATCATAACATGGTATGATGCTCCAACTGGTGGAAACCCTTATAATTCATCTGATGCTTTAACTAATGGAAACACATATTATGCTTCACTCTCAAATGGAACTTGCGAAGGAACTAATAGATTAGAAGTAATAGTAGATCTTACTAGTTGTTCTGATTTATTTATTCCAGATGGATTTTCTCCAAATAATGATGATTTAAAACGAAACTTTCTATATTAAAGATATCGATGTTTTGTATCCTAATTTTTGTTTTAGAAATCTACAACA
>JAAURU010000071.1 GCA_012032075.1 Flavobacterium sp. | reverse complement strand
ACTGCACCGGATTGTTTAATTTTATAAATTATTCTCTTTTTTAAATTGATTAACCTTGTTTAAGTATATAAATTATAAACTAATGCTCCTACAATTACTATTTTAAAAACTATTCCATTTAAAAAACTTTCATTGTTAAAAATAAATGTTATTAAGTAGAAAAGTAAAATTATAATTAGAGGAATTATTGTCAATATTTTCGGACTTTTTTGCAAAAAGATGCCACAAAATAAAATGATTAAAGTTATGATTGAGGTTATAAAAACACCTAAAAAATCATATTGATTTTTCATAATTGCAATTATTAATCCTAGTATATTAAATCCAGCTATAAAATAAAGCACATTTTTACTATTTTGTATGTTGTCTTCAGATTTATCTAGAATATTTTTTGCACTAATGAATCTTCCTATATGAACTGCTTTTTCTTTGTCTGTAGCAGTAAATGGAAATTTACAATAAGTACATACCTCATACGACAAAGGTGTTTCGTTTTTACAAGAAGGACATGTTTGATTGTCCATTTTATTTTTTTTAGATTTATAAAAAATCCTCAATTGCTTTACCAATTGAGGATGTATTTTAACTATTCTTTAATTTTTATACTAAAACCCATTCACCAGAAGCTAACATATTTTCTGCTTTTTTGAATTTCATGGTTTCAGTTTTTCCACTCATTACATGTTTAATAGTAACTGTATCATTACGATTAATTTTTGGAGTTTCTCTTACGATAGTTTCCGTAACTTGAGGTCTATTTTGAGCTTGTTGACCTGCTTCTCTGTTTCGAGCTGCTAATTCATCACTATTTAAAACGTCTTCTTTACTTTCTGTGTAATTTTCTTTTCTTCTTACATCTTTTGCTTCACTAATCGCATTTTCATTTTGCGATGGCAAATCAGCTTTGAATAAGAAGGAAATGACTTCTTTATTAACTTCATCGATCATCTTTTTAAATAAATTAAAAGCTTCAAATTTGTAAATTAAAAGAGGATCTTTTTGTTCATGAACTGCTAACTGAACCGATTGTTTCAACTCATCCATTTTTCGTAAATGTTTTTTCCAAGCTTCATCAATAATAGCAAGCGAAACATTTTTCTCAAAATCAGTTAATAGAGATTTAGCTTCAGAAGCATAAGCTTTATTCAAATCAGTTACAATATTTAAGGATTTAATTCCATCGGTAAAAGGAACTACAATTCTTTCATATTGACCATTATTGTTTTCGTAAACATTTTTAATAACTGGGAAAGCTTCTTTTATATTTCGTGCTGTTTTTTCTGTGTAATGTTCTAAAACTGCTTTATATGTTTTTCCTACAACATCAAGTTCAGGTAACTTTGCAAAATCAGTTGCTGAAATAGGTGAACTAATTGAAAAATAGCGAATTAATTCAAATTCGTAATTTTTAAAATCTCCAGCACCTCTATTTTGTTGTACAATAACTTCACAAGTATCATACATCATATTTGCAATATCAACTTTTAAACGTTCTCCTTGTAAGGCATGACGACGACGTTTGTAAACTACTTCACGTTGAGCATTCATTACGTCATCATATTCTAATAAACGTTTACGAACACCAAAGTTGTTTTCTTCTACTTTTTTCTGAGCTCTTTCGATGGATTTTGTCATCATAGAATGTTGAATCACTTCTCCTTCTTTCAAGCCCATTCTATCCATTACTTTGGCTACTCTTTCAGAACCAAATAAACGCATTAAGTTATCTTCTAATGAAACATAGAATTGTGAACTACCCACATCTCCTTGACGACCAGCACGCCCTCTTAATTGACGGTCAACACGTCGTGAATCATGACGTTCAGTTCCTACAATGGCTAAACCACCTGCTTTTTTAACTTCGTCAGATAATTTAATATCCGTTCCACGACCAGCCATATTTGTTGCGATAGTTACTACTCCAGGTTTTCCTGCTTCCGCAACAATTTCTGCTTCACTTTTATGCATTTTAGCATTCAAGACATTATGAGGAATGTTTCTAATTTTTAACATTCGACTTAATAATTCAGAAATTTCAACAGAAGTAGTTCCAATTAACACTGGACGACCAGCTTGTGATAAGCCAACAACATCTTCTATTACAGCATTAAATTTTTCGCGAACTGTTCTATAGATTAAATCTTCTTTGTCTTTTCTTGCAATAGGTCTGTTGGTTGGAATTTCAACAACATCTAATTTGTAAATTTCCCAAAACTCACCAGCTTCTGTAACCGCTGTTCCAGTCATACCTGCTAATTTGCTGTACATACGGAAATAATTCTGCAAGGTTACTGTTGCAAATGTTTGTGTAGCTGCTTCAATTTTTACATTTTCTTTCGCTTCAATGGCTTGGTGTAAACCATCTGAATAACGACGACCATCCATGATACGACCTGTTTGTTCATCTACAATCATTACTTTATTATCCATGATAACATATTCTGTATCTCTTTCAAATAAAGTGTAAGCTTTTAAAAGTTGGGTTAATGTATGGATGCGTTCTGATTTTATAGAGAAATCTTTGTATAATTCTTCTCTTTTTTCAGCTTCTTCTTCTTTAGCTAAATTCATTTTCTCAATTTTAGCAATCTCAGTTCCAATATCTGGTAGAACGAAGAAATGCTCGTCTGTATCTTGAGAAAGGAATTTAATTCCATTATCTGTTAATTCAACTTGATTGTTTTTTTCTTCAATAACAAAATATAATGCTTCATCCACTTTTGGCATTTCACGATTGTTATCTGCCATGTATTGATTTTCAGTTTTTTGAAGTAATTGTTTTACTCCTTCTTCTGATAAAAATTTAATTAAGGCTTTATTTTTTGGAATAGCTCGGTAAGAACGTAATAAATAAAAACCACCGTCTTTAGTATTTCCTTCTTTAATTAATTTTTTAGCTTCTGTTAAACATTCAGTTGCTAATTTACGTTGTAAATTTACTAAGTTATCCACTTTTGGCTTTAACTCATTAAATTCATGACGATCTCCTTGCGGAACTGGACCAGAAATAATTAAAGGAGTACGAGCATCATCAATTAAAACCGAATCGACCTCATCGACAATTGCATAATTGTGTTTTCTTTGTACTAAATCTTCTGGTGCGTGAGCCATATTATCTCTCAAATAATCGAAACCAAATTCGTTATTTGTTCCATAAGTAATATCGGCATTATAAGCTTTTCTTCTTCCAGCACTGTTAGGTTGGTGGTTATCAATACAATCGACTGTTAAACCATGGAATTCAAATAGAGGTGCTTTCCATGTGCTATCTCTTCGTGCTAAATAATCATTCACGGTTACTAAATGTACTCCATTTCCAGTTAATGCATTTAAATATAAAGGAAGTGTTGCTACTAATGTTTTTCCTTCACCAGTTTGCATTTCGGCAATTTTACCTTGGTGTAAAACAACACCACCTATTAACTGTACATCATAATGAATCATATCCCAAGTAATCGCTTTTCCTGCAGCATCCCAAGCATTTGCCCAATGAGAAGTATCTCCTTCTATTGTGATATAAGGTTTTGTAGCAGATAATTCTATATCTTTAGGTGAAGCAGTAACTGAAATTACAGTATTGTCTTTAAAACGTTTTGCGGTCTCTTTTAAAACGGCAAAAGCTTCTGGTAGAATTTCATTTAATGTTTTTTCAGAAATTTCATAGGCTTCTTTTTCAAGACTATCTATTTCAAGATAGATATCTTCTCTTTTGTCAATATCTTGTGTATTTTCAGCTTCTAGTTTTAAAGCTTCAATTTTACTGTCTTTTTCAGAACGTGCAGCTTTAATTTTTTTCTTTGAACTCTGCAGTTTTTGCTCTCAACTGGTCGTGAGATAAGGAAGCAAGTGCTTGTTCAAATGTTTTTATTTGATTAACAAGAGGTTGAATAGCTTTTACATCTTTTTGAGATTTGTCGCCCACAAAAGCTTTCAGTATAGAATTAAGTAAACTCATAATAGTTTTATTGTTTTTTTCAAAAATAGGTGTGTAAATTTACAAAAAAAAGCCTCAATGAGAGACTTTTTTAAATGTTGTTATTTTATCTTTTTAATATTCATCCTCATTCCAAAGATAATCTTCGTCTGTAGGATAATCTGGCCAAATTTCTTCCATAGATTCGTAGATTTCTCCCTCATCTTCTATCGATTGCAAGTTTTCTACTACTTCTAGTGGAGCACCAGTTCTAATTGCGTAGTCGATAAGTTCGTCTTTGGTAGCAGGCCAAGGAGCATCACTTAAATAAGATGCTAGTTCTAATTCGATCCAATATCATTTTTCTATCGATTTAAAATTTTATGCAAAAATAATTTTTTAACTTAAAAAATCAAGTTTTTTTTGATTTATTTTTTAATATTTATAAGAACGTGTTTTTTTAAATTCTAATTTTTAAATTCCAAATTCCAAAAATGCCTGTATTAATTACCTTTAGAACGAAAATCTATTTTTACTGAACACTAAAATCTGAACACTGAACACTATTTTCTAGGTATCCATTTTACTTCTTCAGCCTTTAAATCGTAAGACAACTTTCGTGCCAGCACAAAAAGGTAGTCAGAAAGTCGGTTGAGATAGGTTAGGACATGAATATCTGTCGGTTCTATTTCATTTAAGTGAACAGCTAAACGTTCTGCTCTTCTACAAACACATCTTGCAATATGACAATATGACACAGTGGTATGTCCTCCTGGTAATACAAAATGAGTCATTTGTGGCAAACTTTCTTCCATTGTATCGATTTCTTTTTCAAGAAATTCAATGTCACTATCTAAAATACCTAGATTTTGTAAGCGAGGTTGTCCATTTTTTAAGGTTTCTTTTTCTGGTGGAGTGGCTAAAATAGCACCAACAGTAAATAACCGATCTTGAATTTCAATTAAAACTGCTTTATAATGTGAATCCATATTTTGGTCACGAATTAAACCAATGTGAGAATTTAACTCGTCAACTGTTCCATAACTTTCAATTCGAATATTATGTTTTAAAACTCTTGTGCCACCAAAAAGTGCTGTTGTTCCTTTATCTCCTGTTTTTGTATAAACTTTCATGGGAAGTTAGAATTTAGAAGTTAGAATCTAGAATTTCTAACTTTTAGTATTATTTTTAGATTTGGTATATTTTACGTTGAAGGATTTTCTATGATTTAAGTTTTTTAAATTCTTTTTTGAACTAATCGAAGTACAATGTATAGAAAGACTAAAATGCCAACTAAGTAAAACATACGTTTTATTTTTTATAAAGTTCAAATTTACTCAATTAATTCTAATATTGAAGTTACAAATTTATCTAATGCATTTGGTGCCAAAGTAAAATACAAATCGGGTTCGATGCATTCAACTTCCATAAGATGAATTTGGTTGTCAATTATAATTCCATCAACTCTTGTATAAAGTAAATTTTCTGGGAAAAGATTGACTATTTTTTGGGCTTGCTCTATTAGTGCTTTTGAAGGTTGTATTAATGTATATTTTCCTCCAAATTGCACTTGAATTCTAAAATCATTTTCGGCTGGTTTTTTATTGACACAATGAGAAAACTGTTTGTTAAAGAAAAGAAATGAAGTTTCTCCTTCAATTTTAATTTCTGATTTGAATTCTTGAATGAGTAATTCTTTTTGAGATGCGATTGAAGTATATTTTGAATTTATATTTTCTATTTCAGTAGCATCAAAAACTTCCGTTAAATAAGAACCAGCAGAAAAAGCAGGTTTGATTACTATTTTTTTCCAATGTTTAGGAATTATAGATTTCAAGTCTAATTGATTCGTTTTTTTTTGGAAAAGGGTTGGAATGATGTTAACTCCTTTTTCTTGTAAGTCTTTTAGATAGAATTTATGTTTATTTTCTTGGATAATATCCAAAGAGTTTAGTGTTTTAATCCCTAATTTTTCGATTTGGTCAAGCCAAAGATTAAACTGTTGTTCTTTCTCGTAATAATCCCAAGTATTTCTGAAGATTAAGTAATCATAGTTTATCCAATTTACTGAAGCATTATCCCAAATTTCAACTTTAGCTTGAATCTTATGTTTGGCTAAAGCAGGAATTAGTAATTGATCAGAAGGTGTTAAAAGCGGAAACTTTTCACAAGTTAGTAAAGCAACTTTTGTCATGGGTGTTATTTTGTTGATCAAAGATAATGACTTGCTTACAAAAGAAAAATGAAACCTAAATAGCCCTGATGGTAATGGCATCTTTTCTAAACCTGAAAGGTTTAGAAAAATAGAATGGACAGCAGGAATAAGGATAGCATGTAATTACCAAACCATTCGCTGCATAAGTAACTTAGATTTTGGCAGTCTTTTTAAATTGAAGTATAGCCAAAATTAATATCCCAATCCCAAAACCCATAAAAAGACCTTTAAATGAATCTTCTAACCTAAAATAGTGAGTAACTATTTGTGAAAAACTACAAATTAGTATTCCAGAAACGAGTAGTAGTTTAATTTTTTTCATGTATGTGAATATTTGTATTTTTAGAATCACTTTCAATAACACCATCTCTTAAACGAATGACACGGTGAGCATAAGCAGCTATATCTTCTTCATGAGTAACCAAAATAACGGTATTCCCTTTAGCGTGAATTTCATTGAAAAGACCCATTATTTCTACTGATGTTTTACTATCTAAATTACCTGTTGGTTCATCGGCAAGGATAATTGCAGGTTTGTTTACTAAAGCTCGACCAACAGCCACACGTTGACGTTGCCCACCTGAAAGTTGGTTGGGTTTGTGATCCATTCTATCGGCAAGTCCAACTTGGGTTAAAACTTCGGTAGCTCTTTCAGTACGTTCTGATTTTGAAAAACCTGCATACACCATAGGTAAAGCTACATTGTCTAAAGCGGTAGTTCTTGGCATTAAATTGAAAGTTTGGAAAACGAAACCAATTTCTTTGTTGCGTATTTCGGCCAATTCGTCATCGTGCATTTGGCTTACTAATTTTCCATTTAGAACATAGGTTCCTGAAGTAGGAGTGTCTAAACAGCCTAAAAGATTCATTAGGGTAGATTTTCCAGAACCTGAAGGTCCCATTAAGGCTACATATTCTCCTTTGTTAATTATTAAATCGATTCCTTTTAGAACGTGAATAATTTCGTCTCCTAATGGAAAATCTCTTGTAATCCCTTTAATATCAATTATTGGTTGTGCCATTGCAAATTAGAATTTAGAATTTAGAATTCTGAAAAGTGGAATTCTTAACTAAACATAAGTAGAAAAAGTAGTCAATTTGTTACAGTTAGATTCTAATTTTTTTAAAAAGAAAGGAACTAAGGGTAGGATTTGGGTTAATGATGAAATGTTCTTTCTCTTGTTCTTGTCTAAAAAATACGATTCCCCATTGGAAAGTATCAATGGTGACTTTTACTTTTGGATGCTTTTTAATCGTTTCCCAAGCGTCTTCCATGTCTTTTGACCAGTGTATGTCGTCGAAAATCCAAATGGTTTCATTGGTAATCGTTGGTAAAAGCAATTCGAAATACTCTAAAGTGGCTTTTTTGTAATGATTGCCGTCGAAGTAGATAAGCTGGAAGTTGGAAGCTGGAAGTTGGAAGTTTTTAAAGTATTGTGAGAATTCTGTTGTAACAAAATTTATATTTTCGTTTTCCAACTTGAAACCTGAAACTTGAAACATTTTTTTCGTAATATTTTGCGTTTCTGTACAACCTTCTAGCGAAGTTATTTTAGCTTTTTGATTTCCTAGAGATAGGGCAGAAGTTGCCAATCCTAAAGAAGTTCCTATTTCTAGAATATCATTAGGTTGAAAATAATTAACGATTCTAAAGAGTAATTTAGCGTTTTTTGGAGCAATTCCTGCGGTTCTTACAATTCTACTTATTTCTCTTGTGTTTGATTTGAAAACACGAGAACCTGCACCAAAATCGGTTACTTCGATGGTGTTTTTGTTTTCTAAAAGCGATTTTCTGTAGTTTTTTAGAGTTGTATATTCAGGATAATTAGTTTTGTTGTAGAAGCATTTGGTAACTAAATCAATACACAAAAGGAGAGTGAATTCCATGTTCGTTTTTGGATTGCCAAGGAATTTTAGATATGATTTTATTAGATGATTCATATTATCAGTGATTAGTGATTAGTAAAAAGTAATTAGTAACTTTTACGCTAATCACTAATAACTCTTCACTAATCACTTAAAGATTACTCCACTTTTGCACTCAATTCAAACCAACGTTCTTCTTTTTCTTCAAGAGACTGAATGATTTTCTGCAATTCGTTTGCTTTAGCTTCAATTTTATCATCAGCTACTTTTCCGTCAGCAAATTCTTTTTCTATTTTGGCTTTTTCGAGTTCTAACTCTTTGATTTCGCGTTCAATTTTATTGAATTCTTTTTGTTCGTTAAAGGATAAACCACTTGAAGCGGCATTTTTTTCTTTCCAATTTACTTTTTCAGTACTCACGCTATTGAGTTCTTTTGGCTCAGCCGAATCTTCATACGTTCTAAAATCGGAATAATTACCAGGGAAATCTTCTACCTTTCCTTCGCCTCTAAAAACGAATAAATGATCTACGATTTTGTCCATGAAATACCTATCGTGACTTACCACTAGTAAACAACCAGGATAATCCAACAAGAAACTTTCTAATACATTTAAGGTTACAATATCTAAGTCGTTTGTGGGCTCATCTAGAATTAAGAAATTCGGATTTTGAATTAAAACAGTACATAAATACAAACGTTTTAATTCACCACCACTTAATTTTTCTACAAAATCATACTGTTTTTTAGCATCAAATAAGAAACGTTCCAGTAATTGCGAAGCTGAAATCATTCTTCCTTTCGTTAAAGGAATGTATTCTCCATATTCTTTGATAATGTCAATTACTTTCTGACCTGGTTTTGGGTTAATTCCACTTTGTGTGTAATACCCAATTTTAATAGTGTCTCCAATAATTACTTTTCCAGAATCTGGAGCGATAGTTTGTGTAAGAATATTTAAATAAGTAGATTTTCCTGTTCCATTTTTACCAATAATTCCTATACGTTCACCACGTTGAAAAGAATATGAAAATTCATCTAAAATGACTTTTTCAGGAAACTTTTTGGTAACCTTAACCATTTCAATGATTTTGCTACCCATTCTTTCCATATTGATTTCCAGTTCGACTACATTTTCTTTTCTACGACTTTCCGCTTTTTCTTTAATTTTATAGAAATCGTCTTGACGTGATTTTGACTTGGTAGTTCTTGCTTTTGGCTGACGACGCATCCATGCTAATTCTTTTACGAATAAGTTTTGTGCTTTATCTATACTGGCATTTTCAGAAGCAATTCGTTCTTCTTTTTTCTCTAAATAGTACGAATAATTTCCTTTGTATTGGTAAACTTTATTGTTGTCTAACTCTATAATTTCATTACAAACACGTTCTAAAAAGAAACGGTCGTGCGTTACCATGAATAAAGTGATGTTTTCTTTAGCAAAATAACCTTCTAACCATTCAATCATTTCTAAATCCAAATGATTGGTTGGCTCATCTAGAATTAATAAATCAGGGCGATTGATTAAGATTATCGCTAAGGACAAACGTTTCTTTTGTCCACCAGAAAGATTTTTTACTTTTAGTTTTAAATCTTCTAATTTTAATTTGGATAAGATTTGTTTGTATTGCGTTTCAAAATCCCAAGCATTGTAACGATCCATATCGTCAAAAGCTCTTTGGTACAATTCTTCATCTTCCGGATTTTCTAATGCTTTTTCATACGCTTCAATAACTTTCAACGTATCATTATCAGAAGCAAAAATACTTTCTTCAATGGTTAATTCGTCTTGTAAGTTATTATTTTGCGACAAAAAGCCATATTTATGCCTTTTCGAAGTACAATTTGACCTGTGTCTGGTTCGTCTGAACCAGTAATCATATTCATGATGGTCGTTTTTCCTGAACCATTTTTTGCTATAAAAGCTATTTTTTGGTCTTTATTAATTCCAAAAGAAACGTTGTCAAATAAAACGCGTTCTCCGTAAGCTTTGGATATGTTTTCTACTGAAAGGTAATTCATAAAAGTGATGTGTCAATTATTCAATGGGACAATTTGCCAATTGTTTGAAAATGCAAAAGTAGTTTATTATTTTGATGTAGAGAATTGGAGTTTGGAATTTTCCTCAAGTTCCAAATTGGGATTTGATTTTTTTGTATATTTGAGTATTAAATTTTGTGGTGATGAGTAAAAGGGAGGAAAAAGTAAATAAGGTGGAAGAACCAAATATAACTTATGGAAAAGAAGGAAAGATTGTAAATGATATTTCTGAGCATCCTCTTTTGCAAAGGTGATAGAAAAGTGTAAACAAGATATAAAAGAAGGAAAAGGAATTTCGCATGAAGAGATGCAAAGGAGAATCAAATTAAAATATCCTTTTCTGAAATGAGTTATAAGGTTATTTGGAGACCAAGTTCTGAATTGACTTATTTTGATGAAATTGATTTTATATATCGAAAATGGAATAATATAGAGGTTCAAAAATTTCAAGAATTAGTTTTCGAAAATTTAAGCAGATTAATTGAAAATCCTGAAATTGGTTTATATAATAATGATTTGAAATATTATTCATTTGTATTATCTAAACAAACTACTCTTTATTACGATTTTGACAAAGAAAATAAAATCATAGAATTGTATTTATTCTGGAACAATTTAAAAAATCCAAACGATTTAGCAAAACTACTTTAGTTATAAAACATAAAAAAAGCCATCTTTTCAGACAGCTTTCTCTATTTTATTTTCTATTTCAAAACTTCTACTTCAATAAAACTATCATTAAATACTTTGATAAAAGCTTTAGTGTAATCTTCTTTATTCGCTAAATAAGGATTTTCTAAAAACTTCTGAGGATTGACCATCATTAAAGGATACCAAGTACTTTGAATTTGAATTTGGATTTTGTGTCCTTTTTGAAGGTATGTAAGACATCTTGTAACTTGAAATCAACTTCAGTAGTTGTATTTGGCTTTAAGGCTTCTGGTTTTTCAAAACTGTTTCTAAAACGAGCTGGCATAATTTCACTACGCACCATTTGATGATAATTGGCATAAATTACATTAGGCTTATCTTTGTTTTCTGGTTCTTCTAGCGGATAAATATCGATTAGTTTTACCACAAAATCAGCATCTGTCGAAGAAGAAGCAATTTTTAATTTAGCCATAATTTCTCCTGCTAAAGTGATGTCTTCCGTTAAATAATCAGTAGTAAAAGTGACAACATCTGGACGACTTAGAGCAAAACGCTGGTCTTCACTCATGTAATTTCTTGGTGTAAAACCATTATAATCAGCATAATTGACACTACTTGGAACTGGATTGTTTGGATCACTGTAATATTCACTGTAATATGATTTTTCAGATTATTAGTTC
>JAAURU010000070.1 GCA_012032075.1 Flavobacterium sp. | reverse complement strand
TGGTAAGTTTAATTTATAATTATGCCCTGCAACGGTAACCGCTCTTTCTTGCATGGCTTCTAATAAAGCTGCTTGCGTTTTAGGAGGTGTACGGTTAATTTCATCTGCAAGAATGATGTTTGAAAAAACAGGTCCTTTTATGAATTTAAACAGACGATTTTCATCTAAGATTTCACTTCCTAATATATCTGAAGGCATTAAATCGGGTGTGAACTGGATGCGCTTGAAATCTAGTCCTAAGGCTTGTGAAATGGTGTTTACCATTAATGTTTTAGCTAGACCTGGAACTCCTATTAATAGTGCATGTCCTCCTGCAAAGATACTTAATACGATTTGATTGATTACTTCGTCTTGACCAACGATTACTTTTGCGATTTCTTGTTTTAATGCTTTTTGCTTTTCTACCAATAATTGAATGGTTGCTACATCTGACATATAGAGTGTGGTGTTTTATCGTTAAATTTATAAGTTACTAATGTAAGAAAAAATAGTTAGAAAAAATAAAAGACATTTACTATTTAGCCCTGACAGTAGTGTTATCCTTTTTAATTTTGTCATTAATACTCCAATTGATATGACAAAATTAAAAAGATAAAAGCGAATGGCAGGAATTACATTTACTGATTTTCCTAGACCATTCGCTCCTACTAAAAATATGTAAGCTTTTTTATTTTTTTAACTAATTGTTTGAGAACTCGCAATCTTTATAATCTGCACTAATTTTAATATAGGTTTCATCGATTTTCTCAGCTGTCCATTTTCCAATAGCTTTGATTTGTTTGTCTCTTAAAGCTAATTCTTTAATTTTTAAATAATCTTGAGAGAAATTAGCTTTGTGTTCTTCTGTTCTATTATTTAATGTAATGATTTTGTAGAATTTTCCTGTACCTTGACCTTCTGATAAAATAGGTTGTGAGATGTCTCCGTCTTTTAAAACAGCTACTTGACCGTATAAAGAAGGATCCATTTTTGCTAATTCAAAACGTGGCTCTAAGGTTCTTGGGTTAAGTAAAACTCCTCCGTTATTTTTTGTTTCTTTTTCATCTGATGAGGCTTTTGCGGCATCTGAAAATGATATTTCTTTTGCTAAATTTTAGCTCTAATTGATTCTATTTTTTGTTTTGCTTCCTTCAATGCTTCTTGAGTATATTTAGGTGAGATTAAAATATGACGTAGTTCTACTTCTTGTCCTTTTATTTTTTCCACCATTATAATATGATAGCCAAAATCTGTTTCAAATGGTTCAGAAATTTCTCCTTCACCTAAACTAAAAGCCACATCTTTAAATTCTTTTACGAATGGTGTTTTACGGTTCATTTTATAAAATCCTCCATTTGAACTCGAACCTGGATCTTCTGAAAACAGTACTGCTTTACTAAAAAAACTTGAACCATTTAAAACTTCTTGTCTTATTTCGTTAAGTTTATCGATAACTTTTTGCTTTTCTTCTTGAGAAACGACTGGTTTTACAATAATTTGAGCTACTTCCACCTCAGCACCGAAGGTAGGGATTTCATCTTTAGGAATATCTTTAAAAAAGTTTCTTACTTCCTCAGGTGTAATTTCGACTTTATCGACAATTTTTTTCTGCATTTCATCAGTTAACTTATTGTTTTTGATAATGTCAAAAAAGTAATTGCGAAATTCGTCTAAATTTTTCTTTCTGTAGTATTCAATTACTTTATCAATAGATCCTACTTGCTCTACCATAGCGTCAATTTGCTGATCCATGATGCCGTTTACTTCAGCATCAGTAACAATAATACTATCTTGTATAGCTTGGTGTGCAAATAATTTATCTTCTAATTGTTTTCCAAAAAGTTCACAACGTGTAATTTCCTTTGTATCGACTCCACTTGCTCTTAACTGTATATATTCTAAATCAATATCTGAATCTAAAATTACATAATCTCCTACAACTCCTACAACTCCATCTACTTTTTCTCTTGTTGCTTGTGCAAAAATAGTTGTTGCTGCAAGTAGAAAAAAACTAAGAAGTTTTCCTTTATTTATAAATTTCATATTTTTTATTTTTAATCGCATCATTTGTAATTTCCTTTTCTATTATATTTATTAATTCTAACTTTCTGTTGTTTAAAATTACCTGCTTTATTGTAGGTCTTAAAAATTGTAGAGGTGTGGTACTATTTTTTGGTAATACTTGCTTTACTTTAACTAACCATACTGTACTAGAATCTGGATATTGAAAATTGATTCCGTTTGCAATGTATTTTTCTTTATTTTCTGTGTTTATAAAGGGTAATTTTTGGTACACCTGATTAATATCTACCCAAATAGAGTCATTAAACGCATAACTTTTAAATTGAATGGCTAATTGATTTAATTCTTCCTTATCCTTAGCTGCAAAGGAAGTAAACTTAGCTTTAATATTTTCAAACTTTGGATTTTCTTTAACTAAATTGATGTAACGAAGTTTTACTAATTCTGAAGCATTTTTAAAATACTGCTGATTTTTATCGTAATATTCTTTTATTTGGGTTTCTGTAATTAAGGTATCTATTTTTTTAATTACTAATTGTTCTACGTAAGCTTTTGTATATAAATCTACTTTGTATTGATTTATTAGTGTTTCAAATTCTGCTGTTTTGTCTTTACTTAAATTTAGTTGGGCTCCTTTAAATAATAACTTTTGAGTTGCCCATTTTTCTATGTATGCTTTGACAATTATAACACTATCTTTTTTTGAAGTTCCTTTAGGTACTAAATTTTCAATATCACTTTTAAATAAATATTCATTTTCAACTCTTGCAATTGCTTCTGGCTTTTTAGGAGCTTTAAAGTAATCACATGAGGTTGTTATTAATGCTAAAAGAAATAAAACTTGAAGTAACTTCATTTTATTTAATTAATTCTTTTTTGATTTTCTCAAATACTTCTTTATTAATTGTAACTGAAAATTCTTTCTTCAACTCATCTACCCAATTGCTTTCTAAAAATTGCTGGTAATCACTAACTAGCTTTCCTTTGCATTCACTCATTGATTTTGGTTCAACTGGTTTTACTTCGTTAACTTTAGCTACAAAAAAATATTCTCCTTTTGAAACAATCTTTGTAATCCCTTTTTCTTGTATATTAAATTGTGATAGGACATCATAATCCTCTTCAAAAACTCCCGATTTAACCATTATATTAACCTTATCGTCTTTATTGAGTTTTTCTTTGATATAGTCTAATGATTTTCCTTTTTTTAAGTAAGCTTGTGCTTTTTGTAGTATTTTTTCATCTGTAGATGATAGTAAATCAACATCAACACGTTTTTTCCACATGTAATTATTTTTATTTTTTTCATAAAAACTAGCAAGCCCAATCGAATCTGTTTTTGCTTTATTCCAAATTTCTTTTTCCATTAAATCAAAAAGCAGAAGACCATCTCTATATTCGTCCATTACATATTTGAATTCTACAAATTCATTTTCTAAATTGTCGTCATAGTATTCAATTAATTTTTCATCTAACCATTTGTCTAAAAGTTCTTCAACTAATTTACTAACTGGTTTTGTATTGTTGTTGCTTTTTTGTTGACCAACAATATATGTTAAGAAATCTTTTGCTACTAATTTTCTATCATTATTAATAGTTGCAACTACATCATTTGCAATTTTTAAATTCTCAGGAATTTCTAATTTTTGCTCATAAAAATCATTTGTAACTAAAGCTTTAACCTTTGTGATTGTTGGGTTATTTTTTACAACAGTATATCTATCTCTTGCTTTTTTTGCTAATGAATTTGTTATAAGCAATGAACGTTCGTCTCTTCTAATTTTATTTTCTAATTCATAACGTAACTCTTCAATAGTTTGTACTGGATGCTTTTCTATAAGTTTTACAATATGCCAACCAAACTGAGATTCGAAAGGTTCAGAAATTTGATTTTTCTCTTTTAGAGAAAAAGCAACTTTTTCAAATTCTAAAGAGGTTAATTGTCCAGAACCAAAACGTTGTAAGAGTCCTCCTTTTACAGCACTTGATTTATCTTCTGAAAATTGATTTGCTAATGTTTCAAAACTTTCACCTTGTTGAATTTTTTTATAAACATCATTTATAGTTTGTTTCGCTTTTTGTTCTAAAGCATCCTCTTTTGAAGATGGTTTCAAAATCATAATATGAGCAACTGTTACTTCTCCTTGGTTTTGTCTTTTGTCTGTTACTTTTAAAATATGATAACCAAAACGTGTTCTAAAGGGTTTTGAAACTTTTCCAATAGTTGTTTTATAAGCTGCCGATTCAAATGGATAAACCATTCTAAAAGCAGAAAAATAACCTAAATCTCCTTGATTTTCTTTAGCAGAAGGATCTTCCGAATTAGCTGTAGCCACTGTTTCAAAATTTTCTCCATTATCGATACGCTTTTTAAATCTAAGATTTTATTATATGCTTTTAAAGTATCGGCAGGAGTTGCAGTTTCATCTACTAAAATTAATATATGAGAAGCTCTAACTTCGTTCTTAATTCTATCATAAGCTTCTTCTACAAGCGCATTCGTTACTTTAGAATCGTTAAGGTAGTTTTTAGCTAATTGAGTTCTATAAGACTTTAACTCATTTTGATATTTAGATTCATTTTGTAAACCTAATTTATAAGCTTTTTCTACTTTTAATTTGTAGCCTAAAAAAAGTTCTAAATATTTATTCAAATCTTTTTGAGAATCGTCTTTTACTAGGTCTAAGTTTTTATTATAAACTCTAATAAATTCATCCTTATAATAAGAATTATCATCAATTTTAAATAAAGCTTCTTTTTCTTGTGCTGAAATGAATAAAGAAGTACTAAAGCAAATTAAAAGAAATACAAAGTTTCTCATATGAATGTTTATTTTTAATTACCAACCAACAAAAATAATAATTCAAACGTATAAACCAACAATATGTTATGCTATTAACAAAAAATTAAATGAAATAAATAAAGCATCAATTGCTTGATGCTTTATTGTTAAAAAAATATAATGTTTATAACGCTGTAATAATAAATTCACTTCTTCTGTTTGCTTGGTGCTCTTCTTCTGTACAATCAACTCCATCCTCACATTTATTAACTAATTGCGATTCTCCATAACCTTTACCCGTTAATCTATCAGCTGAAATTCCTTGTTTAATCATCCATGCAATTGTTGATTTTGCTCTTCTATCTGATAACTTTTCATTGTAGCTGGCTGTTTGACGACTATCTGTATGTGAGCGAACATCCACTTTCATAGTAGGGTTTTGTTTCATTACTTCAATAATTTTAGCTAAATCTAGAGCAGCATCTTGACGGATATTTGATTTATCTAAATCGAAATAAATAATTTTAATTCCAAAAACTTTTGCTAAATCTGAACCTACTTTAACAGATTTTACTTTTTTGGTTAACTGAATCGATACTTCTGTTTCACCTGAAACTAGAGCAGTCTTAGTTGAAACTTCTATAGTTTCATATTCAGATGAAGTTGCTCTAACATAATATACTTTATCACATTCTATTTTATCGGCAAAACGATAGTACCCTTTATCATCAGTTATCACATTAGCCACTGTATTCATTTGACCATCTAATAAAGTTACAGAAGCATTACTAATAAAATCTCCAGTTTCTTCGTTAGTTACTATACCATAAATAGCTTGTTTACATTCAAATTGAATTGGTGAGGTTTCTTTGAACTTATAGATATCATCATATCCATTTCCTTCTTTTCTATTTGATGTAAAGAATCCAACTTTAGTTTTTTCATCAATTAAATAAGCGAAATCATCATTTGGACCATTTAAAGGAGTACCTAAATTAAAAACTTCTGAATATTTATCATTTTCTAAAATTTTTACTGCAAACACATCTAAACCACCTAAACCAAGTTGACCATCTGAAGCAAAATATAAAATATTGTTACTAGAAATAAATGGAAAAGTTTCTCTTGCTTCTGTATTTATTTTATTACCCAAATTTTCTGGTTTACCATAAGTTCCATCTTCATTTATACTTACTTTGAATAAATCTGATTGCCCAACAGTTCCAGGCATATTAGAGGCAAAATAAAGTGTCTTATTATCTGGACTTAATGCTGGATGAGCAACACTATATTGATCACTGTTAAAAGGTAACTCAACAACGTTTTCCCAATTTGAACCGTTTAGAGTGGCTTTATATAATTTTAACAAAATTACTTTATCATCATCTTTTTTAACTTTACCTTTATTAAAGTTATTTCTAGTGAAATACATTGTTTTTCCATCCTTAGTAAATACAGGTGTAGATTCATGGAATTTAGAATTTACCTTACTTGAAAAAGGTTCTAGTTGAGAAAGACTTCCATCCTCTTCAATAGTTGAAGCATATAAATTTGTAAAAGATTGATTTGTCCATTTGTGCCTAATATTTGAAACACTTCCAGTATCTCTCGCTGAAGCAAAAATTAGTTGATTTTCATATAAAGCAGCACCATAATCTGAAAATTCAGAATTTATTCCAGCATTTTCGATAGTATATCTATTTGAAACTTTCTTAATATCAGATAAATAGTTGGTATTTTTCTTATAAATTTTTGAACGATTATCATCTGAGGATGCCATTCCAGAAAATTTGCTTAAATATTCGTTTGCTTTTGAATAGTTTTCTGAAGCTTTTAAACATTGAGAATATCTATAATAATATTCAGGCTCCACCTCTTGATTCATGTTAAATAATTTTTCGTACCATTTTCCTGCTTGAATTAATTCAGCATTAAAATAATAAGAATTACCTAATTTCTTGTATAAATCAGCAGATTCATAACCGTCTTCAGCAACTTTTTCATAAACCTTTATTGCATCAATATAGGCTAACGATTCATATTTTTATCAGCTGATTCTAATTTTGCTTTTTGAGCTGTCAAAGAAACAAAACTAAATAAACATGTGAATAATATGTATTTTAATTTCATATATGTATTTTTTATTAGAAGAATCTTGGTGAAATCACTTTATCATAATTTTTAAATAACTCGTATCTTAAAAAGATTTCGTGAGAGCCAGAATTAAAATTAGCTAGTTTTGTAACTTCCATGTCATAAGCATAACCTATCATCCATGAATCTGATACTTGAAATCCTAGTAAACCACTAAAAGCAGCATCCCATCTGTAAGCAGCACCTACTGTAAATTTATCATTAAATAAGAAATTAGCCGATAAATCAACTTGGAGAGGAGTTCCTTGTACTAATTTAGTTAAAAAGCAGGTTTAAATTTTAATATTTTCACTAAATTCAAAAACATGTCCTCCTATTAAGTAATAATGCATTCTTTCTGAGGCAACAGAAGCTGTTGCTAAACTTGAAGCTCCTTTATCAAAATGTTCAGTTTCTAAGAAATTAGGAACTGATAAACCTAAGTAAGTTCTATCCGAATGATAATAAACTCCAGCTCCAATATTTGGAGAAAATCTATTATCAATATTATTTTGACCTAAAAAGTCATTTTGATCAAACTTACTCAATTTAGTAAAATCTATATTTAATAAATTAGCTGTAGCTTTTAATCCAAAAGATAATTTAAATGTTTCAGAAGTTGGTATAGTGTAAGAAATATCCGCAGAAATTGAATTTTCTACAGAAGGACCTATTTTATCATTTACAACAGACAATCCTAAACCTATTTTTGAATTATTTATAGGAGAGTTTAAAGAAAAAGTATTAGTTACAGGTGCTCCATCCAATCCAACCCATTGATTTCGGTGTAAACCGAATATACTTAAAACACCTCTTGAACCAGCATAAGCAGGATTTATATTAACAGTGTTGTACATATATTGAGTGAACTGAGAATCTTGTTGCGAATAGGTAGATAAACCCAGTAAAATAAAAGCTATAAGTAATATTCTTTTTTTCATTTTTTCACTTTTTATAATTTCTAAACGGGGATTTTCATCCCCTTTTAGTTTTTTATCTATTAATATATAAATATCCTGAATGTTCTTTTCCTTCATTATTATTATTAGTATATCTAATAATATAGAATAAGTACCCACTGGTAATTCTGAACTTTGACTTATTGTAACCCTACCTTCTGAAATACCTCTAAAGTAATTATCTGTTTGACCATAACCTTTAGTCTCATAAACTAATACTCCCCAACGATTATAAATTTCAACTGTATTATTAGGGAAATTTAGAATTCCATCAATAAAGAAGTAATCATTATCACCGTCTCCATTTGGTGTTACAAGATTATAAATATCAATTTCTTGTATCGAATTTACTACTACTGTAACAGTTGCAGTATCACAAACAGAAGGGTTAGACTGTAAACATATTTGATATACTATTGTGTATGTTCCTGCTGGTGTTCCTGGAGCAACAACAACGTTTCCTGTTGCCAGATCTATAAAAGGAACTGAACCACTAGGTGAAACTGGTACTGCAGGTGTAATAATTGTAATACTTACATTTGAAATGCTAGCCTGTGGACCATTTGCAATATCATCACCATCACCATTATCATTAAATACATTTCCAACTGTTTCTCCTGCACTACCATTTTGACTTTCAAAATCGTCATCTTCCGCAATAATCCAATCATTAACAGTTATAGTGATTGTTGCTGTGTCACAATTTCCAGGTGGATTAGGTGTTGCACCTATTTCACATATTTGATATACAATTGTATAAGTACCTCCAGGAACACCTGAAGCTACAGAAACAATTCCAGTTATAGGATTCAAAACTACACCTGAATTACTTGCAGGAGTTACAACACTTATAGTTACATTAGAAGTTGTAGCATTTTGACCATTTAATGTATCGTTACCATTACCATTATCTGAAAGAACATTTCCGAGATCATCTCCATTATCTCCAGTAAATGTATCGTCTTCTGCAATAATTGGATTTAAATACTACTACTGTTGCTGTGGCTGTATCACAATTTGGAGGTGTTACGTTAACATCTGTTGCTGAAACTGATTCACATAATTGATAAGTAACTGTATAAGTTCCACTTGGCGTGTTCGCTGCTAAAGTTACATTACCATTTACATCAACACTCAATGGACCGTTTGTTACTGGAGTTACATTTGTATTGGCTGTCGTTACTGGAGTACCATTATAGTATCGTTTGTAAGTACTGTGCCAACTACTGCATCTACTGTACCACTTGGAACAGTTGCTGTAGCGGTAACTGGTGTATCATCAACTGCATCAATTACGTTATCATTTACTACTATATATAAAGTAGCCGTTGAACATGCCACAGGAGTACCATTATCACATGTTGTGTATGGTATTGCTACTGTACCTGTAAAATCTGGTGCTGGTGTGAACGTGTACGTTCCATTAGCTAATAATACAAAGTCTCCTGATGGTAAACTTACTGTTTGTGCTGTAACTGTCTGAGTATTCCCTTCTGGGTCTGTATCATTTAATGTTACATCGCCTGTCGCTGGAACTCCATTTACTGTCGTGTTATAATCGTCTGATGCTAAAGTACTATTTGCTGTTCCTATTGGTAAAACTGTAACTTCAACGGTTGCTGTGGTACATAATCCGCCTGGTGTCTCACAAACTTCATAAGTGAAGGTGTCAACTCCTGTAAAGCCCGTTGCTGGTGTGTAAATAATGTTACCCGATCCATCAACACTTACTGTTCCTCCATTTGTACTAGTAGTACTTGGTAAACTAGGAACTCCTAATGTACCGCCTGTATTACCCGGTAAATCATTACCCGTTACTACAATAGTAACTGGAGTATCTATAAGCGTTACACTTGTATCATTGTTCGCAACTGGTGGATTAGTAGCTAGCAGTGGATTAACTACTGTAATTACTAATGGCTCTGTTGGACATGGAAGAGGTCCATTTGGCACACAAACTTCTACATCAAATGTGTAAACTCCTGGTACATCTGTAGTGAAAGTGTAACTTCCATCTGTATTTAATACTGGTAAATTTGTATTTGGATTACCTGCATCAGCTACTGGATTTGAATAGGTAGTACCCACTGGAACCGTATCATTTGTAGATACATTGCCCGGTATGGTAGTGTTTACATTTCCTGCATTGATATCTGGATTAGAGTAATCTAAAATCGAAAGATTAGATGATGTACTTATTAAATTTGTACATGCGTTATTTGAGTTGGTAATTATAACCTGATAATCATAACCATTATAATTAAAAGGAATATTTGTTAAAGCTAAAGTAGCTGTAGTAGTTCCTGAATACACTGGTTGAGTACCACCGTTAGTAATATTATTCCAAGTAGTTCCACCATCTGTACTTTCTTGCCACTGATATATTAAACCTGTAGTATTTGGAGCAGGAGCACCTGAATAATCTGGAGTAGTTACAGGTGGAGTGCCTGTATAAGCAGTTGTATTATCTGTTTCTGCAACAACAGTTATTGTAACAGGTGTAGCACTATTTAAGTCATAATAAGTGTTAGTTGCAGGTACAGTAGCAATACTAGAAATTGAAGCAGTAACCACATTTGTGTTGGTTGCAGGAGTTAAAGTGTATCCATTACCTGTACCATTAACACCAGCAGCAATAACTAAACCATTTGTATTTATTAATGAGTTAGCAGTAGTAGGAACTGGAGTATTTGGTCCATATACACCACCATCACCACCATCTGCTGTAGTATTTCCATACGCTTCGTTAGCGTCTGAACAACCATCGTTGTCTGAGTCTAAATCTAAGTAATCAGGTGTTAAATCTCCATCAGTATCTAAACCAGTTGGAGGAGTACAGGCAACTATAGAATGAAATCCTGCAGTTACTGTACCGTTACTATTATTTGCTTTACCTGAGATAATAACAAGTTTTGTTACAGGACCAGCTATAGTTGTTCTAAAAAAATTATCTGTAACTGAAACACCACCAGCAGTACTATTACCAATAACTCTATTGTCAAAAACATTCCATAAATTTGAAGATAAAGGAGGGCTATAATCAGAGAAATTACTAGTATTTACAGTAATAGGTGTTGCACCATTAAATGCTGTAATTTCTGCATAATCCGCATTGTTTAAACCAGCAAAAATAAAACTAAATTCATCTAATGCTACAGGAAAATCAAATTCATAACGAACATAATCACCTGATGCAAGCTGTCCTACACTGCTAGGTTGAACATAAATATAATCGTTAACCACTGGAAAATCATTTTTAACTTGAATACCTCCATTCCATTGAGGCGTACCCGTATCACTAGATCCATTAACTAATGTAGCAGTAAAAGAATAGTTTCCATTATCAAAAATTAAAGGAAAACCTGGGGTTATTTCTAATTGTGTGTCTATTGGATAAGGTAAAGTATTTAATGATGTTACAACACTATTTGTACATGCTGGTCCACCTTCATCACTATCTAAAATACCATCATTGTCATCATCTAAATCATCGGCATCTAAAACCAAATCATTATCAGCATCATTAGTAACAACTGAAG
>JAAURU010000069.1 GCA_012032075.1 Flavobacterium sp. | reverse complement strand
GTAACATCATTTGAAAATACTCCAAAAGCTCTATAATAAGCAGGAGCAAAATATGAAGGATTCGTTAAGGCACTTCCTCCAAACATATCTCCTGGTTTTAATACAAAAGTATTTGCTTCTACTTCATGTTGTTTCATAGCAGCTATTAAAGCCAATGCATCAGCTCTATAATTTATAGTTCCTGTACTTCCCCATTGGAAATCTGCAACAATTAAAGCCATTGCAGCATCTAGTTCGGCATCTGTAGCACCATTTGTCCTACAGTTCCTGAACAGCCACCAATTTTCCAATTCATAACTCCATTACTATTCCTATTATCTTTATAGTAATTCCAAAGTCCGTCAAATATATTTCTATCTCCAGCATAAGCTGTTAAAAGCATTCCATAAGCAATCCCTTCTGAAACTGTTTGACTTGAATTATCAAATTTTACACGATACCTTCCATTTGAACATGTTTCTAAAAAGTTAGTTTTCCAAGTAGTATAACTACTCACTGCATCTTGACTGTTTTTATTTGCTGGTAGTAATCCGTTAGGATATGTTCTGTTTGCAGGAAATGGCTGAGTTTGTGCCATGGCTGAAAAGCCTAAAAATAATGCCATTAAAGAAAAAGCAAATGTTTTTACTTGAAAATTAATTTTTTTCATAGTTAAATTTGTTTGTTAATATTGATTTGTTTGTTAATTAAAATTCAATACACTTTAGTAACCAATTCATATAAAATAAATCAGCACACGAATCATTTTTAATTGATTTGTTTTAAAATGTTTTACAATTGCGAGTTGATAGGATTTCGCAACTTTATTCATAATAAAATTAGTCTTAGACTTCTTTTATTAAATGTAATATTTTGGCATATATAGTATTTTTACGTCTAAGTAGTTTTATACCATGAATTATATATTTTTAAAAATCTCACATGTGTAATCGATTGTAAAATAAAATTTATTTTTTAATAATCTAATAAAAATATAAAATAATTATATATAATTTAAAAAAAGACATTAATTTTTATAATAATAATTATGTGAGAACTTTAATTTAAAAAATTAATTTTTCTCAATGCTTATAAATAAAATGTCAATATTTTTAACTCTTTTAAATAATAAGTCAAAAAAAAAGGAAGCTTTTCATTATAAAGCTTCCTTTTTATATTAATAGAATATTTTTTTTTCTTATTTTAGAGTTTCTTTCATTACTGGTTGGTAGCCAAATAAATGATCTTTTTTAATTAAATCGGCTGTTCCATCAGGAAGCATATCTTCCCAACCTTCTTCACCACTGCTAATCATTTTTAATACTTGTCTTGAAAATATATCTAAATTTTTCTCATCAAAGTCTTGTATATCTACAACTTTACCATTAAACTTGAAGAATTTATACAATTCTTTCATTCTAGGATGTACTTTTAAATTTTCAGAATTGATGATATTTCCTTCATCATCTTTCATAGGGTATAAATACACTTTTAAATCACGATAGAAAAGTTTTCCAAATGCTTCTAAAATGCCACCAGATAAGTGTCGGTAATATTTTTCATCAAATATATCTACTAGATTATTTACACCCATGGCTAATCCCATTCTTGCTTTTGTATAATTTGAGAAATATTCAACAACCTTAAAGTATTCTTGAAAATTAGAAATCATAACCGTTTGACCCAATGAGCATAAAAGTTCGGCTCTATCTAAGAAGTCACGTTCATCAATTTCTCCTTCTGCTTTAAGATTAGAAAGTGTAATTTCAAAAACTACAAATGTATTATCAATATCTACCTTTTTTTCTTCAATAAACATGTTATATGATTTCTTATACATATTCATGTTTACTTTGGTAACAGGTCTAAAACTTCCTCTTAATGCTAATATATTCTTTTTGTATAAAACAGCAGCTGGTAAAATATTATTACCATCTGGTCCAAACATTACGGCATCAGTCATTCCATTTTTAACTAGTTGAAGACTCATCAATCGATTGTCCACATCTACAAAACTTGGTCCAGAAAAGTTGATAGTATCAATTTCTAACTGGTCTTTATCTAAATGATCATATAAGTAACGTAATAATTTTTTGGGTCATTATACTTATAATATGCACCATAAATTAAATTCACTCCAAGAATTCCAAGTGTTTCTTGTTGTAATTTTGCGTCTGTTTCCTTAAATCTTATATGTAGTGTTATTTCACTGTAACCAGCATCAGGCTCAACTTGATATTTAATTCCTACCCAGCCATGTCCTTTAAACTGTTTTGCAAAATCAATTGTGGCAACTGTATTTGCATAACTAAAGAATATTTTATTAGGATGTTTGTCTCTCTTTAAACGTTCTTCAATTAATTTAGTTTCATGAGAAAGCATTTTTTTTAATCGACTTTCTGTAACATAGCGACCATCTTTTTCTTCTCCATAAATGGCATCACTAAAATCTTTATCATAAGCAGACATAGCTTTTGCAATGGTTCCAGAAGAAGCCCCAGCTCTAAAAAAATGACGTACAGTTTCTTGTCCTGCACCTATTTCGGCAAAAGTACCATAAATATTTTCATTCAAATTAATTCTAAGTGCTTTGTCTTTTATTGAAGGTATTTGTTCAATAGCTTTATCACCTCTAACTTTAATGTCTGTAATAATACTTTTCATTCAATCGATATTTTTGGAAGCAACAGTTAAAATTTCTATTTTATGCAAAGTTAATTAAAATGACAAATACTCTAACAAATATTATTATTTTTGTACGATATGAGTCAAATAAAAGTTTATTTCTTAGGAACTGGTACATCTCAAGGTATTCCTGTTATAGGGAGTAACCATTCAGTTTGCCAAAGTGAAAATGCTAAAGATAAGCGATTACGAGTTGCGGTTTGGGTGCATTCAGATGATTTTTCAATTGTAATTGATTGCGGACCAGATTTTAGACAACAAATGCTAACTAGTAAGTGCAGTCACATTGATGGTTTATTAATTACTCACGAACATGCCGATCATACTGCTGGTTTAGATGATATAAGGCCTTTTTATTTTAAACAAGGAGATATTCCCATTTTTGCCCATAAAAGAGTGCTCAAAAATTTAACCAAACGCTTTGATTACATTTTTGAAACCGAAAATAAATATCCTGGTGCACTTCTGTAGTTGCTATTGAAGTAAAAGAAAATGAAAATTTTGAAATCAAAGGCCAATTAGTTGAACCAATTAATGCTAGTCATGGAAATTTACAGGTTTTTGGTTATAAAATTCAAGATTTTGTTTATTTAACCGATGTAAAGTCAATTAATAAATCTGAAATTAACAAGATAATAAACTGTAATGTACTCGTTATAAATTGCTTAAGAGAAGAACCTCACAATACACATTTTAATTTAGAGGAAGCCATAGATTTTATATCTTTGGTTCAACCAAAAAAAGCTTATTTAACACATATAAGTCATTTACTAGGTTTTCATGAAGAAGTACAAAGTAAATTACCTAAAAATGTTTATTTAGCTTATGATAATTTAGAAATCTTAATTTAAAGTTATGAAGAATATTTTTATGTACTTGTTTATTTTTTCCATATTGTTTAATATTTTCCAATATGTGAATTCTAACAAAATCTTAGATGCTAAAGAAAAAGAAGTAGTTTTAGGAAAAGAAAGATTACAAATTGCTAGAGATTCTATTGCTTCTGTAGGTTATAGTGATTATTTTGATATTCAAAAAGATCAGGATGCGCAAGAGTATTACTACAAAAGAAATTTAGATTATCTAAAAGTAATGGAAAAAGTGAATGAAGATTTAATAGAATTGAACACCAATCCGAAAGGGAATTATTTAATACCTTATGAACCAATAGATGGTAAAAATTTTATTGTAAATAAAGCTAAAGTTTTAAATCACAGATGGATTATTGCTGAATTTTCAAACGGTGAACTTTGGGGACAAATTCTAGTTAAATATTTCTTTAATGATGATAAACCAACCGATTTTGAAACGGTAGAAACAGTTCTTTACGAAAAACAAAGAGTTGAAAAATAATTTATAGAAAGCTCCATTTGGAGCTTTTTTATTGTTTACTATTCTTTATTTTTGCACAACACAACTCACAATCATGTACAAACTACTTATAAAACCTATACTTTTTCTATTTGACCCAGAAAAAGTGCATTATTTTACCTTTTCAGTTATTCGTTTTTTTAGTTCAATTGGCTTTAGTTCCATTTTTAAAAGTATTTATGAGGTAAAAGACAAACGACTTGAAACGGAAGTTTTTGGTTTAAAATTCAAAAATCCTGTAGGTTTAGCAGCTGGTTTTGATAAAGACGCTAAACTATATAAAGAGTTATCTAATTTTGGTTTCGGTTTTATCGAAATTGGAACACTAACACCAAAAGGTCAAGAAGGAAATCCAAAAAAACGTTTGTTTCGGTTAAAAGAAGATAGTGCTATTATTAATAGAATGGGATTTAATAATGAAGGAGTGCTTGAAGCTGTTGAACGATTAAAACAAAATAACGGAGTTTTAATTGGTGGAAACATTGGCAAAAATAAAATAACTCCAAATGAAGATGCTGTAAAAGATTATGAAATTTGTTTTGAAGCGCTATTTCCTTATGTAGATTATTTTGTAGTGAATGTAAGTTCTCCAAATACTCCAAACCTTCGAGAACTACAAGATAAAAAACCATTGACAACTCTTTTGCAAGAGTTGCAAAATGCAAATTTTAAAAAACAAATTTCAAAACCAATTCTACTAAAAATTGCACCCGATTTAACAAACGAGCAATTATTAGATATCATTGATATTGTTAATGAAACAAAAATTGCTGGTGTTATTGCAACCAATACTACCATTTCTAGAGAAGCTTTACAATCTAAAAATAAAGTAGAAATGGGAGGACTTTCAGGAAAACCATTGACTAATCGTTCCACAGAAGTAATTCGTTTTCTTTCTGAAAAAAGTAATAAATCCTTTCCTATAATTGGTGTTGGAGGTATTCATACTGCAAAAGATGCATTGGAAAAACTTGAAGCTGGTGCTAGTTTAGTACAATTATATACAGGATTTATTTATAAAGGTCCAAAGTTAATTAAAGACATTAATAAAGCTATTTTAAAATCTAAAACGATTTCGTAAAATAGAATTCTTTTTTATCTTTGGCTACACATGAAAAACATCAAAATTATAGAATGTCCTCGAGATGCTATGCAAGGCATAAAGGATTTTATACCTACTGAAAAGAAGGTGCAATACATTCAATCACTTTTACGAGTAGGTTTTGATACAATTGATTTTGGAAGTTTTGTTTCCCCAAAGGCTATTCCTCAAATGCAAGATACTGCTGAAGTATTGGCAAATTTAGATTTATCTCAATCTAGCAGTAAATTGTTAGCAATTATAGCGAATACAAAAGGTGCAGAATTAGCTTCTGTTCATCCTGAAATTCGATATTTAGGTTTTCCTTTTTCTATTTCTGAGAATTTCCAAATGCGTAATACACACAAAACCATTGCAGAATCTATTGTTACATTGCAAGAAATTTTAGCAATAGCAGAGGTTTCTAATAAAGAAGTTGTCACTTATATTTCAATGGGCTTTGGTAATCCTTATGGTGATCCTTGGAATGTGGATATAGTAGGTGAGTGGACTGAAAAATTGGCCAACATGGGTGTGAAAATTTTTATCTCTTTCTGATACTGTGGGAAGTTCAACACCAGAGGTAATTGATTATTTGTTTTCAAATTTAATTTCTAAATATCCAACTATCGAATTTGGAGCTCATCTTCATACTACTCCAAATTCTTGGTTTGAAAAAGTAGATGCTGCTTACAAAGCTGGTTGTGTAAGATTTGATGGAGCGATTAAAGGTTTTGGTGGTTGCCCAATGGCTAAAGACGACTTAACTGGAAACATGCCAACAGAAAAATTACTTTCTTACTTTACAACAAAAAAAGCAATAACAAACTGTCATCCTATAAGCTTTGAAAGTGCTTATAATGAGGCTTTAAAAGTTTTTGACAATTATCATTAATCTTTTAATTAAATTAAGTAATAAATTATGAGTAATTACTTAAAATACATAGAAAACTATACTATTTACTTCCTACCTTTTCAATACTTTTTTTTATTTCTTGGTATTGTAAAAAGAATGGTTCTAATTCTAGTATGGCTTCTATTTCTTTTTACACTCCTATGGTTGCGTCTTTGTTATTAGGGATTTTATTATTTTATACTCCACATTTTTAGTTTAGTTTTTTATAGTATTTTGTTTGTTGCTATTAATATGGCATCATTCAAAGCATTGGAACATGCTATTGAGGATAAAACTGGATTAGGAATTACTATGTTTACCGGATTAGTAGGTATAGTTTTTTATTTTTTAGCGTTATTTTGAGGTTTATATTGCAGCATTAATTTTCAATTATTAAAATCTAAATATCTTAAAAATATCTGAATTTGTTTTATTTTTTAGTGGACACAGGTGTCTCAATAAATAAAATAAGTAATGCTTCAAAATTCTTAAATATTTGAATGCAAAGGTATTATTATTAGATACAATTATTTAACACTATATTTATTTTAATTTATTCTAAATAAAATTTGTGAATTTAAAAAATGTTTCTATTTTTGCAGTGTTATATTATTTTTAATAAATCTAAATAAACAATATATATGAATACTAATAAAATCTTTTTAGGTCTTTTTTCACTAGCTTTAATAGGTGTAACTTCTTGTTCAGATACTGATGATGTAATTGTAGAAAATAATCAAGTTACAGTTCCAGAAACTTATACATTTGAAAGAAATAATTCTACTACTGTGGATTATAGTGGTCAATCGAGTAGGATTTTAATGTTAGAAGCAATGGGTAATTATATAAAGAATCAAGCTGTATCTAATACACAAGTTGATGCTTCTGTACTTACTAATATGTACTCAAATTCAAATAATCCTTTTCAACAACTGAACTTAATACCTCCGGAAAACAATTAAGAGATAAAACAGCTGCTTCAAGAGATTATTTTGTAAACTTTGGTGGAGCTGGTTCTACTGTAGAGCAAGCTCAGGTTAGAAGTTTTTCGAATTTCAATTTATAAATGCTAATGCCGCAAGTCAAGGAAATACTGCAGCAGCAAATGTAGCTGGAAAATATTTAGACGGTTCTTCAGTTCGTCTTTTTGCTGCAAATGGTTTAGAACCACAACAGGTTTTGTTAAAAGGCATGATGGGAGCTTGTTTCTTAGATCAAATCTTTAACAACTATTTAAGCACTACTGTTTTAGATGAAGGTGTTAACAGAGCTAATAATACTAATAAAGTTATAGAACAAGGTACTAACTACACTAGAATGGAACATTTATGGGATGAGGCTTATGGTTATGTTTATGGAGCTGGTGGTGGAAAATATTGGGATAGTTATATTAATCAAGTAAATGCTGATACTGATTTTAATACTGTTAAAGCTGATATCGAATTGGCTTTTAGAAAAGGTAGAGCTGCAATCGTTGCAAATAATTATACTGTTAGAGATGAGCAAATTGCAATTATTAAAAGTAAATTGGCAATTGTTCCTGCTGTAAGAGCAGTATATTATTTAAAAGAAGGTAAAGTGAAATTAGCTACAGATAACGGAGCAAAAGCATTCCACGCACTTTCAGAAGGATATGGCTTTATAATGTCTTTGCGTTACACAAACAATCCTGCAACAAATGTTCCTTATTTTTCTAAAAATGAAGTAAATGCTCTTTTAGCTGAATTAGTGGATGGAAATAATGGACTATGGGATGTTGATTATTTAAATTCGAAGTTAGACACAATGGCAACTACAATTGCAACTCGTTTTGGTTTCACAGTTGCACAAGCTCAAACTGTTAACTAAATTTTTAACAGTTGTATATTTTCAAGGGAAATCTATTTATTTAACTTTGCAAAAAAAATTAAAAATGAAAAAGTTGTTTTTTTTAATTACTACGGTTATTGTTTTAATTTCTTGCTCAAGTGATTCAGAAAATTCAAGTTCTTCTGGAGATAATTTCAATAGAACTGAAATGTTAACTAACTGGGCTAATAATATTATTATTCCAAGATATGAAAACTATCAAACAAAAGTAAATACACTTAAAACAGCAACCACTACTTTTGTTACAAATCCAAATGAGGTTAGTTTAATTGCTCTTAGAACATCTTGGTTAGAAGCGTACAAAGCTTATCAATATGTAAGTTCTTTCAATATTGGTAAGGCTGAAGAAATTAATTTGAATAATATAACTAATATTTACCCAACAAATATTGCTGGAATTGAAACAAATATAGCTAACGGCAATTACAACTTTACTTTACTATCGCAATATGATAAACAAGGGTTGCCAGCTATTGATTATATGATTAATGGGTTAGCTACTACAAATGCTGAAATAATAAATTTTTATATTACCAATGCAAATGCAACCAAATACAAACAATATCTTACTGATATAGCTAATCAACTAAAAGTAAGTATTGATTCAGTAGTTACAGACTGGAATGGTTCTTACAAAAATACTTTTATTAGTAGTAACGGGAATTCTATTAGCAGTAGCGTTAACCGAATGGTGAATAATTTTGTTAAGCATTTCGAAAAAGATATTCGTGCTGGTAAAGTAGGAATACCAGCAGGTGTTTTTTCTAATGGAACTTTATTTCCCGAAAAAGTTGAAGCTTTTCACAAAAATGATGTCTCAAAGATGCTATTAAACGAAGCAATAAAAGGTGCTCAAGATTTCTTTAACGGAAAACATTTTAATAGTACAACTGAAGGTTCTAGTTTAAAATCGTATTTGAATTTTTTAGGAACAGTTAGAAACGGACAAAATTTAAGTACGATCATCAATACTCAATTTGGAACTATTAATACTACTAATGCTTCACTTAACGATAGTTTTTCAGTTCAAGTTAACGCTAGTAATATGGCATTACTTTCTAGTTATGATGCTATGCAACAAAATGTGGTTTATTTTAAACTTGATATGATGCAAGCTTTAAATATTACAGTTGACTACGTTGATGCAGATGGAGACATAAAATCAAATAAATTGATTCAAAAGTATTTACATAAAAAATCAAAGTCCATAACGCTAGCTTTTTTTAGGCTAGCGTTTGGTTTAATGATGCTTTTCAGTCTCATTCGATTTACTAGCTTTGGCTGGATTGATAAATTATATATTAAACCTAAGTTTCATTTTACTTATTTTGGCTTTGATTGGGTAAAACCTTTTGGGAAATTATACTTATTTAGTATTCTTAATTTGTGGTTTGGCTGCATTTTTTTGTTGCTATTGGTTATAAATATAGACTTGCAATTATTACCTTCTTTCTAAGTTTTACTTACATTGAATTAATCGATAAAACTACTTATCTTAATCATTATTACTTTATTTCTGTAGTAAGTTTTATCATGATTTTTCTACCGGCAAACGCAACTTTTTCAGTGGATGCCTATAAAAATGAAAAACTTAGATTTCAGGAAATTCCTTCTTGGACAATAGATAGTATTAAACTCCTATTAGGTATTGTTTATTTTTATGCTGGATTGGCAAAATTAAATTCTGATTGGCTTATTAAAGCTATGCCTTTGAAAATTTGGTTACCTAATCAATCGAATTTTACCTTTAATAGGGAACTTATTTCATCAAGGTTGGGTTCAATATGCATTTAGTTGGTCTGGTGCAATTTACGATTTAGCCATTCCATTTTTACTTCTAAACAAAAAAACGCGAAGCTTTGCTTTCTTCTTAGTAGTAGTTTTCCATATTTTAACCAAAGTTCTGTTTCCTATTGGTGTTTTTCCTTATGTAATGATTATTAGTGCCTTGATTTTTTTGAGGCTAGTTTTCACGAAAAACTGCTTCGTTTTATTTCAAAAATTGTGAGAATAGATTTCAATAATTTTGCTACTAACAATATATTCGATTTCGAATTAAAAAATGCCATTACAAAACTAAAATTCTATATTGTTGCTCTTTTTATGGTGTTCCAATTGGCTTTCCCATTTCGATATTTAGCTTATCAAGATGAATTGTTTTGGACAGAAGAAGGCTATCGCTTTTCATGGAGAGTGATGTTGATGGAAAAAGCAGGTTATACCCAATTTTATGTTATAGATGCCAAAACAAAACAAAAGAAATTTGTAGATAATAGCCAATTCTTAACTACTTTCCAAGAGAAGCAAATGGCTTTCCAGCCAGATTTTATTCTTCAATACGCTCATTTTTTGCACAACCATTATAAAAGAACTGGTATGCAAGATCCAATCATAAAAGTGGATAGTTATGTAGCTTTAAACGGAAGATTAAGCAAAAGATACATTGACCCAAATATAGATTTAGCCAAACAATATGAATCATTCCAACATAAAACGTGGATTTTACCCTTTAACGATGACATCAAAGGTTTTTAGCATATTATTTTTACTCTTATCAGTAGCAACTTTTGCACAAAAAAGTGTAAAAGGTAAGGTAACAAATAGAGAGAACATACCACTTGAAAACGTAGAAATTTACAATAAAACTACTTATCAATATGTTAGAAGTAACAAAAATGGAGAATTTGTAATTACTCCCATAGAAGAAGGGAAAAACACCATTGTTTTCTTTTTACAAGGCTATAAAATTCAGGAAGTTGTAATTGATAAAGCATTTGAAAATTTTAAGATTACCTTAGAAGAGTTGGTAACTTCTTTATCTGAAGTAGTTATTATTAAGGAAAAAGAAAAACAATTTGCTTTAAATAAATTAAAAGACATTGAAGAAACCGCTATTTATGCAGGTAAAAAAACGGAAGTAATTTCACTGGATAAAATTACAGCAAATAAAGCGACTAATAATAGCCGTCAAGTATATGCACAAGTTGTTGGTTTAACTATTAATGAAAGTAATGATGGTGGTTTGCAATTATCAATTGGAGCAAGAGGACTTGACCCAAATCGTACTTCAAATTTCAACACGCGTCAAAACGATTATGATATTAGTGCAGATGTTTTGGGTTACCCTGAAAGTTATTATGCTACTCCTACAGAAGCTTTAGATGCCATTCAAATTGTAAGAGGTGCAGCTTCTTTACAATATGGAACGCAATTTGGTGGAATGATTAATTTTAAAATTAAAAAACCAAGTATAAAACCTATTGAATTAATTACAAGAAATACTTTAGGGTCATATAATTTGTTTACTAATTTTACCAGTCTTAGTGGAACTAATGGGAAATTTAGCCATTATTCTTTTTACAATTATAAACAAGGGGATGGGTTTAGACCCAATTCTAAATTCGATTCCAAATCCTTTTTTACTAATTTAAATTATCAGTTTACCAATACTACTTCACTACATTTCGATTACACACATTTCAATTATTTAGCGCAACAACCTGGTGGTTTGACCGATAAAATGTTTGCCGAAGACCCAACACAAAGTAATAGAACACGAAATTTGTTTGATGTAGATTGGAATCTTTTGCCTTGCGATTCAAACATCA
>JAAURU010000068.1 GCA_012032075.1 Flavobacterium sp. | reverse complement strand
AACACTTTACTTCCTCTAGTATCTAACTGTCTTGGCATTAATTTAGGTGCAAACTCCACCACATGAGGTTCAAAACCCATATCTTTTACCGCTTTTGCCGCTTCTAAACCAAGCAATCCACCACCTAAAACAGCCGCTTTAATCACTTCGTCTCTACCTTCCTTAATCTTTGCAGCATAAGCTAAAGTTGCTTCTAAATCTTCAATGGTTCGATATACGAAAATTCCTTCCTTTTCAATTCCTTTTATAGCTGGAACAAAAGGAGTTGAACCCGTTGCTAAGACTAAATAGTCATACTCATAAGTAGTTTCATCAATGGTTTCGATTGTTTTTGATAGTTTGTGAATCGCAATTACTCTAGTATTGGTAATCAATTCAATACCACTGTTTTCATACCATTCACGAGGTGCCATTTCAAGGGCTTTTGCATCTTGATTTTCGAAGAATTCGCTCAAATGTACTCTATCATAAGCAGGTCTTGGTTCTTCACCAAAAACGATTAGTTTAAAATCTAAATCTTTCGCTTTTGCTACAAATTTCTCACAAAACTTATAGCCAACCATTCCGTTACCAACAACTATTATTTTTTCATATCTACGTATTTAAATATAATACATGTAATTTTACTTAACTAAAAACTAAGTAATTTATTCATTACCGAATCTTGACTATTCTAATTATTTTCTTGTTTGCCAATAGTAAAAGAAAATCAAACATTTATAAATTAGAGTGTAAAACGCGTTGCACTTCTTCTTCAAAGAAAGCAGGATGTTGGGCAACTACATCACCCACAACAATTACTCCTGGTTCTGATGTATTGATTAATCCTATTAAATTTGGTATATCTTCCAAAGTTCCTACAACAGCTACCTCATTTTCTAAAGTTCCATTTTGAATAACTGCAAAAGGAGTTTGAGCTGTTCTATATTTCAAAATTTCGGAAGCTATTTCTGCTAGTTTTTGAACGCCCATTAAAATAACCATAGTTGCAGAAGACTGAGCCGCGAATTTCAAATCCTCTGAAAAAGAACCATCTTTCTTAGTAGCAGTCATCACCCAAAACTACTACTTACACCTCTTTGCGTCATTGGAATACCTTGACTACTTGGTACGGCAATAGCACTTGAAATTCCAGGAATTACACTTACTGGAATACCAAAAGATTCGGCAAAGTCTATTTCTTCATTAGCTCTACCAAAAACAAAAGGATCACCACCTTTTAATCGTACTACATGACCATATTGAAATGCACTTTCTACTATTAGCAAATTAATTTCATCTTGTGTAAACGAATGTTTGTTACAACGCTTTCCTACACAAATTTTTAAAATGGAATCATCAATTTCTGAAAGTAATTCTTTACTTACTAAGGCATCATATAATATTATATCGGCACTTTGTAAGGCTTTGAAACCTTTTATAGTAATTAAATCTTTAGCACCTGGACCAGCACCAACAAGTGTGATTTTTGCTTCTTTTGATGATTTCATAGTAATAGTATTTATATTTGCATTACTTAACTGAATTCAAAAATACATATTTTTTTTAATAATTACTTATAAAATTACTTAATTTACTTATTTTTATACTTATTTTTTTCAACAAGGTTTATTAAGTACAATAAAATCAAATAAAAATGGAGCAAAACGAACTATATCCAATCTTTTTAAAAGTATCAAATCTAAACGTACTCATTGTGGGTGGAGGAAATGTAGCCCTTGAAAAACTAACCTTTTTATTAAAATCGAGTCCGAATGCAAAGGTTCAAATGGTTTCCACTATGTTTAGAGAAGAAACGATAACTTTAACTGAAAAATTTAAAATTGAAAGAATTATTGATGCTTATCATAGTAATTACTTAGAAGGTAAGCATATTGTGATTGCTACTACAGATAATATACCAGTAAATGAACAAGTGTATCACGATTGTAAAGCACGAAATATTTTAGTAAACGTAGCAGATAATCCTCCGTTTTGTGATTTTACATGGGCGGAATAGTGACCAAAGGAAATGTAAAAATTGCCATTTCCACTAATGGAAAATCACCCACAACAGCTAAACGATTAAGACAATTTTTTGAAGATGTTATTCCAGATAATATTGACGATTTAGTAAAAAATTTGAACGAATACAGAAAAACTATTAAAGGAAACTTTGAAGAAAAAGTAGAGACTTTAAATGAGTTTACCAAAGGATTAGTCAACCAAAAAAAATCTGATTAAAAGTGATTAGTTGTCTAAAACTGAGCTTGTCGAAGTTTTTTAAATTACATAATATAATAAATGGTCTTCGACAAGCTCAGACTACAAATCAAAAAAAATTTCTTTTTAGACAGTCTTGTTTTTATTAGGATTTGTATGGAAATTACTTAACTACTATTTTCTTATGAATCGAACTTGTTGCGTTTGAAACTTTTACCAAGTACATTCCAGAAGCTAAATCTATTTGTAATTTAGTTTCCTTTTCAAAAGCTTTATCAAGAACTAATTGTCCGGATAGAGTATAAATTTCGGCTTTAGCATTTCCATCAATACCAGAAACTATTAAATAATCTGTTGTAGGATTTGGATAAACTTTTACTGAATTTTCTGTAAAACTTTCATTAGATAAAGTAAAAGACCATGGTTGACCAAAATTAGCACCATAAATATAGTTTGCTAATAATGGATAATCAATAAAAAGGATTTCTATTCACTTGCCAAGTATAAATATAATTATTACGATTCATTTCAAAATCATCAGCAGGATCTTGAGTATTCCAAGTTAACAAAGTAGCTAAATCTCCTATTTGTCCTGACACAGAATCATCTGGATCTCCATTTACTAAATTTAATCCATTATAGCGCACTGCCATGTAAAATAAAGCTCTTGCTACATCACCGTGCCAACTTCCTTGACTACCTGTTGGTCCATTATAATCTACTCCATAATCTCTATTACTTCTTGTAGAGTTTTCAGCTCCATCTTCCGCTCTTAAGTGATGTGCATCAGCATGACCTGCTAAAATATCATTGGCACTTGTTGGTAACCAAACATTTATACCATCTGCTGAAGAAGAAGTTCCATTTGCAAAACCACCTCTCGATTGTGGGAAAATATGTTCTCTATTCCAAACATCTATATTACTACTGCCTGTTTGATAATCAATAATGGGTCTTGGAGATTCAACATACATTTGCCAAACTTGATTTGAATTTTGAGGATTTTTATCGCATTCTTTTAATATAAATTCAATATCTCCATAATTATGAGCATGAACCACATTTGGATTGGCAATAATATCTTGCAAAGCTTGCTTTAATTCGTTTCCAGACAAACCTTCTAATGAGTCGTAATATCCTGCTGGAGTTGTAGGAGAAACCAAATCGTAAGTTGGATTTAATGGTGTTCCATAATTTTCAACTATAAAGTCGTTATCATAAATTCTTACAATAACATTATTATTTGCAGAAGCATAGCCAAACGGTAATGCTTGTACAGATATTTTCATTTCTTCATCACCTTCATTAGTAGGATCATCAAAAATTGTAACTGATCTTGTTGCAGTTGTTTGACCTACGGGAATAAAAACAGTTTGATTAACTGCTGTATAATCGTTAACCATAAAATTACCATTAACTAAAGTATAATTAAAAATTAAGTCCTGATTAGTAACTGGTAAACTTGTTGTAAAAGTAATTATAAAACTTTCACCCTCATTATAAGATACTTGAGCAGTTGAAATGGAGACATAATTTATAGCCACACCACTTCCATCATTATTTACTCCTGGTGTTGGATTTTTTATTTCATAAGTGCCATCATTCTTCCTTTGAACTGATTTTGTTGTAGTTTCTCTTGAACAAACAGAAATACCTAAAATTGCCATTAAATTTGAAGGCTGACTAGCAGAATTAGTATAAGCTAATGCATCAATTAGATTATTTGTAGTTGCTAATGTTCCTGTATTTGTTGAGTTATCATAAGGAAAATCACTTGCATTTGCCTGATATAGAGCCACAACATCTGGACCGTTTTGAATTGCTCCATTAAAAAAAACACCCATTGGAGATGGATTTACAGTACTATTACCAAAATGTGCAATGCCATTAATATCGGTAATGTAACCATCTAAATCAATGGTAAAATAACTTGATAAATTTGTTTCATTATAAAAAACTAAAACATAGCCATCTAGAGGGAAATTTGGATTTACAGATTTTATTTCTATAAATTCCAATTGGTCTGAACCTGGAGTATCAGCATCAATTTCATTTATATAAAGTTGTGAAAATGAAAAATGTACTACAAAAAGTAAGCAAAAGGTAAGTATTTTTTGGGACATACTATTATTTTTTTACAAATATAGTCAATTCAAAATGTATCAAAAGTATTGATAACTAGATTTTTATCAACATAAAAAAAAGTTCTAATTAAAATTCATATTTATTTTTATAATTTTTCATTAATAAATCATAAATAAATGTGAAATAACGCAACTTTTCACTAAAATTGTAATCTTATACAAAACATTGCTTTGAAGATTAAAGTTTTATTATTTTTAGTACTTTCATACACCTGTTTTTCTCAACATTATTCAAGAATTAATGTTCGAGTAAATGCAGACAATAAAACCTTATTTATAAAACAAGAGTTGGTGTACAATAACACCTCAAATGATACTATAAATTCAATAGTTTTAAATGATTGGAATAATGCTTTTTCATCTAAAAACTCAGATTTAGGAAAACGATTTTCTGATGAATTTATTCGAGCTTTTCATTTAGCAAAAGAAGATGATAGAGGTTATACCAAAATAAGAAGTATTGTAGATGATAATTTTAAAAATATTAATTGGTTAAGAGATGAAAACCAAATTGATGTCATAAAAATTAATTTGAATCACTCTATATCTCCAAATACCAAGCAAAAACTAATCTTAACTTATGAAGTCAAAATCCCAATGATAGATTTACAAAGTTTGGTTTTAATAATGATGGCAAATTGTATTTGAAAAATTGGTTTCTTTCACCTGCTCGATTTGAAAACAAGCAATTTGTAGTTTATGGAAATGAAAATTTAGATGATATCGCAAATGATCCATCAAATTACGATATCGAATTTGAAATTCCTAAAAATTATTATCTCGCATCCGATTTAAAAATTATTTCTAATGCTACTATAAATCCCAACAATATTAATTATACAATTAAAGGAGACAACAGATTAGATGTTACCGTAATTGTTTCTCCAAAACAAGAAGTAACTTCTTACAAGAACGATGTTATTGAAGTGAGTACCAGTTTAGAAACTAAATTAATGATATTCAAAAAGCTGTTGTAATAGATAAAATTACCCGTTTTATCTATGATAAAATAGGTGCAAGTCCTAGAGACAAAATTTTAGTTACACAAGAAGATTATAATCGTCAGCCATTTTATGGTTTGAACCAATTACCCGCATTTTTGAGCCCTTTTTCAGACGAATTTATGTTTGAATTAATGTTTTTAAAAACTTATCTAAATAATTATTTAAAAAACACTTTACAACTTAATCCAAGAAAAGACCAATGGATTCATGATGGTATTCAGGTTTTTTTAATGATGAAATATATTGATGAATTTCATCCAAATATGAAAATGACGGGAAATTTAGCTTCTTTCAAAATACTAAAATCGTATCATTTTATAAACCTTGATTTTAACCAACAGTATAATTATTTATACATGCTTATGGCAAGAAAAAATCTTGACCAACCTTTGAGCGAAACAAAAGATCGATTGATTAAGTTTAACGAACAAATAGCAAGCAAGTATAGAGCAGGCTTAAGTTTTAATTATTTAGATAGCTATTTAGGAAAAAACATTGTATTACAATCTATTAAAGATTTCATTGCGTTAAACGAAGACTATCAAACTAATAAAACCGATTTTGAAATGATAGTTAATGAAAAGGCTTCAAAAAATATTGATTGGTTTTTTAAAACTGTTATTGATAATAGAGACTTAATTGATTTTAAGTTAAAAAGTGTTTCCAAAACAGAAGATGAAATTCGCTTTAGAATAAAAAACAAAACAAATACTAATGTTCCTATTTCCGTTTATGAATTAAAAAATGATAGTGTTGTATATAAAGAATGGATTGATAATGTTACTAGAGATTCCATAATTACATTTCCAAGAAATAATGCTGATAAATTAGTCTTAAATTACAATAATGAAGTTCCTGAATACAATTTAAGAAACAACTGGAAATCGTTAAAAGGTTTTTTCTTTAATAATCGTCCGTTGAAATTAAATTTTTATAAAGATTTAGAAGAACCCTATTACAATCAGTTATTCTATGTTCCAGAATTTGAGTTTAATTTATATGATGGAATCGCTTTGGGTATGACTTTTAATAATCGATCACTACTCAATAAACCTTTTGGTTTTAGTGTAACCCCATTTTATTCAACTAATACTGGAAAAATTATTGGGAAATTTTCAGTAGTTATTGATGATTATATAAGAGATGATAGCAAACTATATAGAATCATTTATTCTATTAGCGGTAATCAATCTCATTATGCACCAAATGCTAAATATTCAAGAATTATTCCATCCATTCAGTTTGTCTTTAGAGATAAAGATTTCCGCACTAATAAAAGAGAATTTATTCAAATAAAACAACTTTTCATTGATAGAGAAGAAAGTCTAGAAACGCTAGTTAAAACAAAAGCAGCACAATTTTCAGTCTTTAGTGCATCTTATATTAATTCTCAATCGGAAGGTACTAAAAATTTCTATTTTAGTAATCAAGTACAAATTTCTAATTCTTTTGGAAACATAACTTCTGAAATAAGTTATCGAAAATTATTTGATAATAACAGGCAATTAAGTTTACGATTATTTGCTGGAAAATTTATTTACAAAAGTAATAATACAAGTTTCTTTAGTTTTGGTTTAGATAGACCAACCGATTTTACTTTTCAAACTAATTTAATAGGTCGAAGTGAATCTACAGGACTTTTTTAGTCAACAATTTGTATATGCAGAAGGTGGTTTCAAATCAAGATTAGATACTCGCTTTGCAAATGACTGGATGACAACCATTAATGGTTCTTTCAATATATGGAATTGGGTTCAAGTTTATGGTGATATTGGTTTAGTAAAAACTCTTTACACCTATCAAATTTGTTTACGATTCTGGAATTCACTTAAATTTAGTTCCTGATTATTTTGAGTTATTTTTACCTGTATATTCTTCAAATGGTTTTGAAATGAACGACAACAAATATGGAGAAAAAATCAGGTTTATTGTAACATTAAGCCCAAAAACATTAATTTCTTTATTTACTAGAAAATGGTTTTAATTATTTTATTCGTTTTTCATTATATTATTATCAATAAAAACCTTCTAAAAACAGTAATAAATATCATTTTTTTATAAAAAACACTTTATTAATAATAATAATTAATAATTGAGATAAAATCGTATTGTTTTTTAATTCCTAATTAATTATATTTGTTGAAATAACAAAATTAGTATTTATGAGTAATTCTTTAACCAAAGAGACTTTGTCATTTAAAGATTTTCAAACGGAAGTTTTGAATGATTATAAAATTGCTATAATAAGTAGAGAATGTAGTCTTTTAGGCAGAAGGGAAGTACTTACAGGTAAAGCTAAATTTGGAATTTTTGGTGACGGAAAAGAAGTCCCACAACTTGCTATGGCAAAAGCATTTCAAAATGGAGATTTTCGATCTGGTTACTATCGTGATCAAACTTTCATGATGGCAATAGGAGAATTAAATATTCAACAATTTTTTGCTGGTTTATATGGGCATATCGACATCAATCATGGACCCAATGAGTGCAGGTCGTCAAATGGGTGGTCATTTTGCAACGCACAGTTTAGACGAAAATGGAAATTGGAAAAACTTAACCCTTCAAAAAAATTCAAGTGCAGATATTTCACCCACGGCAGGACAAATGCCTCGTTTACTTGGCTTAGCACAAGCGTCAAAAGTTTTTAGAAATGTAAAAGAATTACAAAATCACACACAGTTTTCAATTAGCGGAAATGAAGTTGCTTGGGGAACAATTGGCAATGCATCCACTTCTGAAGGATTATTTTTTGAAACGATAAATGCAGCTGGTGTTTTACAAGTTCCAATGGTAATGAGTGTTTGGGATGACGAATACGGAATTTCAGTACACGCAAAACATCAAACTACTAAAGAAAATATTTCTGAAATTTTAAAAGGACTTCAACGTGATGAGGAAAATAATGGATATGAAATAGTAAAAGTAAATGGTTGGGATTACCCTTCTTTAATTGAAACTTATCAAAAAGCAGGAGAAATTGCTCGCTCAGAACATGTTCCAGTACTTATTCATGTAACTGAACTTACACAACCTCAAGGACATTCTACATCTGGAAGTCATGAAGATATAAAGTACTGAAAGACTTGAGTGGGAAGCAGAATTTGATTGCATAGCACAAATGAGACTTTGGATGATGGCAAATAATATTGCAACTGAAGAAGAAATAATTGAACTTGACAAAACTGCAAAAAAAGAAGTCCTAGAAGGCAAAAAAGCAGCATGGCTTGCGTTTAATGAACCTATCAAAAAAGAACAACAAGAATTAATTTCATTACTTTTTGCATTAGCTCCATCATGCTCAAATAGAGTTTTTGTTGAAAAATATGCTAATGATTTAGCCTTATTAAAAGAACCTATTCGCAAAGATATATTAACTACTGCTAGAAAAGCTTTACGATTATTAGTTAATGATACTGCGAAAAAAGATTTAGCCAATTGGATTACTCAATATTTAGCTGAAATACAGCCTAAATTTAGTTCTCGTTTGTATTCTGAATCTTCAAAAAATGTTTCATCTGTTCAAGAAGTATTACCAACTTACTCTGAATCTAGTGAAGATGTTGACGCAAGATTGATTTTGCGCGAAAATTTTGACCTTTTCTTTGCTAAACATCCTGAAATATTAATTTTTGGAGAAGACTCTGGAAATATAGGAGATGTGAATCAAGGTTTGGAAGGTATGCAAGATAAATATGGAGAATTTCGAGTTTCTGATACTGGAATTAGAGAAGCTACCATATTAGGACAAGGAATTGGTATGGCAATGAGAGGACTTCGTCCTATTGCAGAAATACAATATCTAGATTATCTATTATATGCTATCCAAATTATGAGTGATGATTTAGCCACACTTCAATACAGAACTTATGGAAAGCAAAAAGCTCCATTAATTATACGAACAAGAGGTCATCGTTTAGAAGGGATTTGGCACGCAGGCTCTCCTATGGGAATGATTATTAATGCATTAAGAGGTATTCATGTATTAGTTCCTAGGAATATGACAAAAGCAGCAGGTTTTTACAATACCCTATTAGAAACAGATGAACCTGCTTTATTAATAGAATGTTTAAATGGATATCGTTTAAAAGAAAAAATGCCAGCAAACCTTGGAGAAATAAAGACACCTATTGGCATTGTAGAAACTATTAAACAAGGTAAAGACATTACTGTAGTTTCTTATGGTTCAACTTTAAGACTTGTAGAACAAGCCGCAAGAGAATTATTTGAAATAGGAATTGATGCTGAAATAATTGATATTCAATCGTTATTACCATTTGATAGAAATCATGATATTGCAAAAAGCGTTGCAAAAACAAATCGATTATTAGTAATTGATGAAGATGTCCCTGGTGGAGCAAGTGCATTCATATTACAACAAATATTAGAGTTACAAGAAGCATTTAAGTATTTAGACAGTGAACCACAAACTTTAACTGCTAAAGAACATAGACCAGCTTATGGAACAGATGGTGACTATTTTTCTAAACCGAATGCTGAAGATATTTATGAAAAAATCTATAGTATATTGCATGAAGTAAGTCCGTTAAAATATCCAAGTTTGTATTAAATATAAGTTTAATAAATATGAAAATAGCGATTCAAATGAGTCGCTATTTTAATTTATGTTTCTTTTAACGCTTCGATTAAACCATCAATATCTTCTTTTGTATTCAAATGGCTAAAAGATATTCTTATATTAGGTTTTTGTTGCTCCTCAATAGTCAAAAAACGCTTCCAATACATGTGACGGTTTACTACTTCCACTTTGGCAGGCACTTCCTCTTGAAACAGCTATACCTTTCATGTCTAAATGAAACAAAAGCATAGCCGTTTTATTTTTGTCAAAAGGCAAAACAACATTCATTATATTATAAAAAGTATGTTTACCAATTATCTTTACCAAAGGAAATGAACTTTTTAATTGTGCTATCGCATATTGTTTTAATTCTGAAATGTATGCTTTCTCTTCATCTAAGTTCATATAAGATATTTCCAATGCTTTTGACATTCCAACAATTTGATGTACGGCTTCCGTTCCAGCTCTAAAACCTTTTTCTTGTTCACCACCATAAATAAGCGGTTGCAAAACAGTATTCTTTCTAATGTAAGCAAACCCTACACCTTTTGGTCCATGAAATTTATGTGCAGAACCAACTAAAAAATCTACAGTTAACTCTTTTAGATCAAATTGAAATTTACCTATAGCTTGAACAGCATCACAATGAAATAGAGCATTATTTTGTTTACACAAATTTCCTACTCTTTCAATATCTAAAATTTCTCCAGTTTCATTATTAATATGTAATAGAGAAACGAGTGTGGGTTCTTCATTTTTAAAAGTTGTTCCAAGGTATCAATACCAATACTTCCATCTTCTAAAACAGGTAGGTATTCTACTTTTATTCCATATTCTCGCTCCAAAAACAAAACACTATATAAAGTAGCATGATGCTCAATTTTAGTAGTTATAATTCGTTTTACACCTATGTCCTTTACTGCACTTCTTAAAATCCAATTTGTAGCTTCGGTAGCACTAGAGGTAAAAATTATTTCAGAAGCTAGAGCATTTATTTGTTTGGCAATACTTTTCTAGAAAATTCTAACAATGTTTTGGCAGTTCTTCCAAAGCTATGTGAAGAAGACGGATTACCAAAATCCTCTCTTAAAACAGCTGTCATTGCTACTACTACTTCTTCTCTTAATGGTGTAGTAGCTGCATTATCTAAATAAATTTTTCTCATATAATAGTATTAGCACAAAGATAACAAAGTGTAAGCAATTCTTGTTTTATAAGATTTCATTTTAACGCTATTAGAAACAAAAACTAACATTACAAACAATTTCATTCCAATTTTTTAAAAATAAAAAATTAACATTTTTAACAAAAAATTAAGATATACAACGCTTAAAAAAGGTTTTAATGGAATTAATTAGCTTAAATATAAAACTTTAACAATTTCGGCAAATACCTTGTAACCATAAATGAACTGTAATTAGTAATTTTACATATGTTCTTTTAACAATAATAATTTAAAAAAATATAATACCATAATCACCTACTAATTTTATATATTTTCATACTCACACTTTAAAAAAGTATGAGGTCGCAAAAATGTTCAACACCAAATGGAACTTAATACCCAAATTCTATGAAAAAAATTACTTTAACATT
>JAAURU010000067.1 GCA_012032075.1 Flavobacterium sp. | reverse complement strand
TACACCAATTGTTTTTCAAACTGAGAGATGAATTTGGGCAAACCTTCGTTATTGTAACACATAATGAAGATTTAGCAAACATGGCCGATAGAAAATTAGTCATGGTTGATGGAAAAATTGTAAACGGAAATTAATTCTTAATGACGCAAAACGAACTTAAAGAATTCCTTGACGAAAAAGTAGTTTTATACAACAATCCTAATTTTATTGAAAGTGATCCCATTCAAATTCCACATTCTTTTTCTTTAAAGGAAGATATAGAAATTGCTGGATTTTTAGCCGCTACAATTGCTTGGGGAAACCGTAAAATGATAACCAATAATTCGAAAAAGTTGATGGAATTAATGGGAAACACTCCTTATGATTTCATCATGTCGCATACTGAAACTGATTTAGAAAAATTAGAAAACTTCGTTCATAGAACTTTTAATAGTGTTGATGCAGTAACTTTTGTAAAAGCTTTAAAAAATGTTTACCAAAATCATAACGGTTTAGAAGCCGTTTTTGCTAAAAATGTTGAAGAAAATTCAACTCAAAAAGTATATCAGAATTTAAAAAGATATTTTTTGAAATTCCTCATTTGCAAAGAACTACAAAGCACATTTCAGATCCATTGAATAATTCTGCTGCAAAACGTATTAATATGTTTCTTCGTTGGATGATTAGAAATGATAACAAAGGAGTTGATTTTGGACTTTGGAAAACAATTTCTCCAGCTACTTTATCTTGTCCGCTAGATATTCATTCTGGAAATGTAGCTCGAAAACTAGAATTACTTACTCGAAAACAAAACGATGCAAAAGCACTTTTAGAATTGGATACAAAACTAAGAAGACTTGATCCAAATGATCCAGTTAAATATGATTTTGCGCTTTTTGGCTTGGGTGTTTTTGAAGGGTTTTAAAAAAGTGGAGAATATCGGATTCGAACCGATGGCCTCTACGCTGCCAGCGTAGCGCTCTAGCCAACTGAGCTAATTCCCCAAAATCAAAACAAATGTAACAAAAAGTTTATTAAATCGTCTCATTCTAAAACAATTCATTTTGGAAACAATACTTACGCTTACAGATCTTAATAAAATATACAATAAAAGAGTGCATGCTGTTAAAAATGTGTCTTTTGAAATCCACAAAGGAAATGTATATGGAATTTTAGGACCTAATGGTTCTGGAAAATCGACCACTCTTGGAATAATTCTAAATGTGGTAAATAAAACTTCAGGAGATTATACATGGTTTAATGGAAACGTTGAAACTCATAAAGCATTAAAAAAAGTAGGAGCTATTATTGAGAGACCTAATTTTTATCCTTATATGACAGCAGAGGAAAACTTAAAATTAGTTTGTAATATTAAAGAAATTTCATTTACTAAAGTTGCCGAAAAGCTTGAACTTGTTGGGCTTTTAGATAGAAAAAACGACAAGTTTAGAACATTTTCACTTGGTATGAAACAACGTTTAGCTATTGCTTCTGCGCTGTTAAACGATCCTGAAATATTAATATTGGACGAACCAACAAATGGACTTGATCCACAAGGAATTCGTCAAATAAGAGAATTAATTAAATAATTGCCTCTCAAGGAACTACTATTTATTAGCCTCTCACCTATTAGATGAAGTAGAAAAAGTTTGTAGTCATGTTGTTGTGTTGAGATATGGTGAAATGCTATATCAAGGAACAGTAGATGGCATGTTGTCTAATGAAGGTTTTTTTGAATTAAAAGCTGAAAATAATACAAAACTAAAAGAAATAGCACTTCAACATCCAAGTATTGATAAGGTAAAAGAGGAAGATGACAAACTTTTAGTTTTTCTACAATCAAATCTTGAAGCAAATGACCTGAATCAGTATTTATTTGAAAAAGGAATTGTTTTACAACATTTGGTAAAAAGAAAAAACAGCCTTGAAGAACAATTTCTAGAATTAACAAACACTAAATAAGCAACTAATGATGACCCGATTAGTATCCATAGAATTTCAAAAATTATTTAAAAATAGAGCTAGTAAAGTCTTAATACTTACTTATTTTGTTCTATTATCATTTATAGCTTTAATAGCTTCAGTTAAATTTGAATTTGGTTCATTTAAACTTCATATTGCTGAACAGGGAATTTTCAATTTTCCATATATATGGCATTTTAACACTTATATTGCTAGTGTGTTTAAATTATTCTTAGCAATTGTTATTGTATCAATGATGGCAAATGAATATACTTATGGTACTTTGAAACAAAATTTGATAGATGGAATGAGTAAAAAAGAGTTCATTTTTTCGAAATTCATTACTGTTGTTGCTTTTGCATTAGCATCTGTTGTATTTATATTTTTATTATCACTTATTTTAGGATATTCGTTTTCATCATATTCTGAAATCAGTATAGTAACATCAGATTTAGAATACCTTTTTGCTTTTTTTATTAAACTTACAGGATTTTTCTCTTTTTGTTTGTTTTTAGGAATATTAGTAAAACGAAGTGCTTTTGCATTAGGCTTTCTGTTAGTTTGGAATATAGTAGAATGGATTATGTCAGGATTATTAAAATGGTTAATTTTTCCAAATACAAATATTTATGCAAAAATTAATCAATTTTTCCCATTAGAAGCAATGAGTAATCTTATAAAAGAACCTTTCTCAAGATTATCCGCTATTAAAAACATTGAAACAACTATAACTGGAGAAAATACGCTCAAAGATTATGGATTACATTTTGGAGAAATTACAATTGTAGTAATTTGGACTGTAATTTTCATTTATTTATCCTATTGGATATTGCGAAAAAGAGATTTATAGTATCTTTGTAGCTGTATTAAATATGAAAAATGAAGTACTTTACAGCTTTTATCATATTATTTTCAATTAACATTGGTGTTAGCCAAAATATCACTATCGATGAAAATTACACACCACAACAATTAGTTGAAAATATTCTTATCAATAGTGGTTGCGCTTCTGTTACCAATGTTGTAGTTTCTGGTGGAAATTATCCATCTGGTGAAAAAACCTTTGGTTACTTCAATCGTAATGGTTCTATTTTTCCAATTGATGAAGGTGTAATATTAAGTACTGGAAAAGTAGTAAATGCTCCTGGGCCAAATATAAGTTTACTCGATGATGGTGGAGATATTCCTTGGCCTGGTGATAACGATTTGAATACTGCTTTAGGTTTATCAAATTCTTTCAATGCAACAGTGCTAGAGTTTGATTTTATTCCTCAAGGCAACACTATTAGTTTTGATTACCTATTATCTTCTGAACAATATTTAACCAATCCAACCTCTAATCAATGTAATTTTACAGATGGTTTTGCCTTTTTACTTCGTGAAGTTGGAACAACAAACTATCAAAACTTAGCCATTATTCCAGGAACTAATACTCCAATTAAAGTAAATACAGTAAGAGGCTCAGGAACGATTTGTCCTGCTGCAAATGAACAATATTTTGACGCTTTTAATGACACTAATTACCCAACAAATTTTAATGGGCAAACCATAGTTTTAACAGCTCAAGCAACAGTTATTCCAAACACACAATATCATATTAAATTAGTTATTGCCGATGAAGGAAATCACCGTTACGATTCAGCAATTTTCTTAAAAGCTGGAAGTTTTAATACCAATGTTAATTTAGGTGAAGATCGACTTATTGCCAACGGAAATCCGGTTTGTAATAACCAATTACCTTTTACATTAGCAACAAATTCATCAGGAAATCACAGATGGTTTTTCAACGGAAATGAAATCATTGGTCAAACAAACCCAACTTTAGAAATTAATCAAAGCGGAACTTATGCTGTAATAGTTGATATTGCAGGTTGTACTCCTTCTCCAACAGATGAAATTGTAATCGAAATTGCTCCTGACTTAATAATTGACAACCCAACTTTTACAAAATGTGATGAAGATGCTATTCAAGATGGAATTACACAATTTACACAGTTAGATTTTAATACTATTGCAAATCAATTGTTTACTAATTTACCAGCGAATTATCAAATAGGTTTTTTGAAACCGCTACTAGTACTACTCAAATTGGAATTCCTTACACAAACACAATAGCAAATATGCAAACGCTTTATGCGAAAATAATTAACATTCAAAACTGTTATGATACTACAAGTTTTCCTGTAACTTTAACTATCAATACTTTTGATGAAGCTGTTTTTGATGAAAATATTGCTATTTGTGAAAATAATCCAGTGATTTTAGAGGCAGGAAACGGTTTTACTTCTTATACTTGGAATACAAATCCTGTTCAAAATAGCCAAAGTATAACTGTTAACACTGCTGGAATTTATGAGGTTATTTTAGAAAATAATTTAGGTTGCACAAAAACACAAACATTTACAGTTAACAGTTCTGAAATTGCAACTATTCAAAGTATAACAATTAACGATTTCGCTGAAAACAATACTGCAACAATTGTATCTATTGGAAACGGAAATTATGAATTTTCATTAGACAATACGTTTTATCAAGAGTCAAATGTATTTTCAAATCTTTCTCCAGGAGAATACACGGTTTATGTAAGAAACGAATGTGGACTTGTTTCACAAACCTTTTACATCTTAGACTATCCGAAATTTTTTACTCCAAATAGTGATGGTTATAATGATACTTGGCAAATTGCAAATCTAGACAAAAGAGATTTACAAGATAGTAAAATTTACCTTTTTGACCGATATGGAAAATTACTAAAGCAAATAAACCCTTTAGGAGAAGGTTGGAATGGAACTTATAACGGTGAATTATTACCATCCGAAGATTATTGGTTTGTTTTAGAATTAAGTAATGGAAAAGAATTAAAAATCACTTCACACTTAAACGATAATTAGCAACCGTTAAACATTGAAATATTTTCAGTATCTTATTTAGTTGGTTTTTTACTAATATTCAACCACATATTTATCAAATTAATCACAAAAAAAAGAGATTTATACTATATTTGTAGCTATTATATTTTTTGAAATGAGATATTTACAAGTACTGCTTTTTTTCTTTTTATGCCAAAATAATTTTGCTCAATATATCACCATTGATGAAAGTCTAACACCACAACAATTAGTTGAAAATGTTTTAATAAACAATGGTTGTGCTTCAATAAGTAATGTAACTGCAACAGGGGCAAATTTCGCTACAGGTGAAAAATCATTAGGTTATTTTAATCGTGGTAGTTCAAATTTTGTTTTTCAAGATGGTATAATTCTTAGTACTGGAAAAGTTTCAAGTGCACCAGGACCTACACCACCTTTAGCAGATTCTGGCTCAGGGATGGTATGGGTTGGAGATAATGATTTGAATACAATTTTAAATATCAATTCAATTAACGCTTCGGTGCTTGAATTTGATTTTGTTCCTTTAGGAAATACAATTAGCTTTCAATATATATTTGCGTCGGAAGAATATGAAGCAAATACAGATTACCCTTGTCGTTTTTCAGATGCTTTTGCCTTTCTTTTAAAGCCCATTGGCGCTCCAAATTATCAAAATCTAGCTATAATTCCTAATACAAATATTCCAGTAAAAGTTACTACAGTTCATCCACTTATTACTGCAAATAACGGATGTCCTGCTCAAAATGCTCAATATTTTGATCAATTCAATGGTATTCAATATCCAACAGTTTACGGAGGACAAACTGTTGTCTTAACAGCACAATCGGCAGTAATACCTGGAACTCCTTATCATATTAAATTAGTAATTGCAGATGAACGAGATGCTAGATATGATTCAGCTATATTCTTAAAAGGAGGAAGTTTCAATTTAGGTGTCGATTTTGGTGACAATAGAACTTTTACAAACGCTAACCCAGTTTGCTTTAACGAACCTGTAGTACTTGATGCTACTTTACCAAATGTAGTTTCTTACCAATGGTATTTTAATAATGTAGCTATTCCAGGTGAAATAAATCCTACATTAACAATTAATCCACCTTATACAGCTTTACAAAATGGAATCTACTCTGTAGATCAGTTTTATAATATTAATTGTATTCCTAGGTCAAATATCACATTAGAATTTGCTGAACCACTACCTATTGGTATTACAGAATTTACTGAATGTGATGCTGTTGAACCACAAGATGGAATTCATGCTTTTAATTTAACAAACTTAATTCCTAGTATTTACCCTACTTTACCAACGGGTTATCAAGTAGGATTTTTCAACGCAACAACTTCAACTACACAATTACCACTAAACTATACAAATACAACTCCTTATCAACAAATTATATACGCAAGAGTATTAAATACGCAAGGCTGTTATCAAGATATTCCTGTAACATTAAACGTAAATACATTTGATGAATTCGTAGAAGATGAAACTGTTTATTTTTGTAATGGAAACACCATTGAATTAGATGCTGGTTCTGGGTTTATTTCTTATTCTTGGAATACAGTTCCTGTTCAAAATACACAAACAATAACCGTTACTGTTGGTGACGAGTATATTGTTACATTAGAAAATGCAACAAATTGTTTTAAAGATAAAACATTTAATGTTATTGAATCAGATATTGCTTCAATCAATGATATTGAAATCGTTGACCTTTCTAATAATAACTCAGCTACAGTTATAGCTACTGGAGATGGTGATTATGAATACTCAATAGATGGTATAAATTTTCAAGAATCCAAAATTTTTGAAAATCTTTCGTTTGGAGAATATATTGCTTATGTAAGAGATAAAAATGGTTGTGGAATAGTGAGTCGCGAATTTTATATTATTGACTATCTCAAGTTTTTTACACCAAATGGAGATAGCTATAATGACACTTGGAACATTTCTAATTTAGAAAAAAAAGGGTTAGAAAATAGTAAAATTTATATCTTTGATAGATATGGAAAATTATTAAAACAAATTAGTCCAGATGGTTTTGGATGGGATGGAACTTTTAATGGAAAAGAATTACCATCACAAGATTTTTGGTTTATATTAGAACTTAGCAATGGAGAAACTGTAAAAAATCATTTTTCACTAAAAAGATAGCATGTTAAAAAATATTTTACTCGTTGCGTTAGGAGGTGGAATAGGAAGCGTATTTCGTTACCTAACTAACATTGGTATCTTAAAATTTGTAACTACTAAAAGTTTTTATGCAACTTACTTAGTTAATTGTATAGGTTGCTTATTAATTGGTTTATTAATTGGATTTTTCCAAAAAAATCAAACAGAAAGTGAATCTTTAAAGTTGCTTTTCATAACTGGATTTTGTGGAGGTTTTACCACTTTTTCTACATTTGGTCTTGAAAATTATAATTTACTACAAACACAAAATTACATTACATCACTACTCTACATTGCAAGTTCAATACTAATAGGCATTGCATTTGTAGGAATAGGAATATATTTAACAAAATAAAATGCTACAAGAAAACGAATTATCTGAAATAAAATTAACACTAAGTCAGCCTAAAAAATAACTATAATTTCGCATCGCAATCCAGATGGTGATGCAATGGGTTCTTCTCTTGGGTTATTACACTTTCTAAAACAATTAAATCACGAAGTTATATTTATTTCTCCAAATGAATTTCCCGATTTTTTAGCTTGGCTTCCAGAAACTAATAAAGTAGTAATTTTTGAAAGAGAATACGATAAAGCATTGCCTATTTTACAGAAAAGCGACTATATATTTACACTAGATTTTAATGCATTACATAGAACCGGAGACGCTATGCAAAAAACACTGGAAACACTTTCAGTACCAATGCTAATGATTGATCACCATCAATTACCAGATAATTATGCAAAATATACATTTTCAGATGTGAATTATGGCTCAACTTGCGAAATGATATATGATTTTATAAATGCACTAGGGTATAACAATTTAATAAATAAAGAAATTGCAACTTGCCTTTACACAGGAATAGTAACAGATTCTGGGAGTTTTAGATTTCCTAAAACCACTTCTGAAACACATAAATGTGTAGCTGACTTAATTTCAAAAGGAATTGATAATACTAAAATTCATAACTCGCTTTTTGATAATTCTAGCTATGCTAGATTACAATTACTTGGAAAAGCACTACAAAACTTAAAACTTTTACCTCAATATAACGCTTCATACATCACGTTAAGTCAAGAAGAATTAGATGCTTTTGACTATAAAAAAGGAGATACCGAAGGTATTGTTAATTATGGTTTAAGTATAGAAGGTATAGTTTTAACTGCAATATTTATTGAAAATAAAGAAGAAGGAATAGTAAAAATTTCATTTAGATCACAAGGAGATTTTGATGTAAATGAATTTGCAAGAAATCATTTTAATGGTGGTGGACACATAAATGCTGCTGGTGGAAAATCTTTTTTAAGTTTAGAAGAAACCGTAAAACAATTTATTGCTATTTTAGCAGAAGAAAAAAAATAAAAATGAAAAATAGCATCCCAATAATATTTATTCTACTAGTTTGCGTAAGTTGTTCACAGCAACAAGCAAGAAAACCTATTTCAAAAACAGATGGAAGTTTTATAAAAGAATCTATAGAACGTAATAAAGTTTTAATAGCTGGTGAAGAAAAACTTATAGATTCAATAATAAAAAATGACACCTTAAAGGAATATATTGCTTCTAACAAAGGCTATTGGTATAAATACGACGTAAAATTGATGAGAATACTGCTTTTCCTAAAAAAGGTGATATTGCCTATTTTGACTATGAAATCAACAACCTAAATAGTGACAACATCTATTCTTTTGAAGATTTAAAGCCTCAAGAATATGTGGTTGATAAGCAAAATATAATGATGGGATTAAGAGATGGGATTAAATTAATGAAAAAGGAGAAACGGTCACATTTATATTTCCTTCTCACATGGCTTTTGGTTATCACGGAGACGATAATAAAATAAATCCAAACGAACCTTTAATTTGTAAAGTTATCCTTAGAGATATTAAACTAAGTGGTTCTACAAAATAATTTTAAACTATAAAAACTATATATGAAACAAGTCAAATTTTTAGCAATAGCTTTATTTGCTATTTTTTCATCCTGTAATGATCCTTATTCAAAATTAGAAGATGGAATTTATGCCGATATTTCAACAAACAAAGGTTCCATTATTGTAAAATTAGAATATGAGAAAACACCCATTACAGTTGCTAACTTTGTAAGTTTAGCAGAAGGAAAAAATCCTTTTGTTGAAGAACAATACAAAGGAAAACCTTTTTATGACGGATTAACTTTCCATAGAGTAATTCCAGATTTCATGATACAAGGTGGTGATCCTGCTGAAGATGGTTCTTGTGGACCAGGATATAAATTTAAAGATGAATTCCATCCTGATTTAAAACATAGTAAAGGAGGAATTCTTTCTATGGCAAATGCAGGAGTTGGCACAAACGGAAGTCAATTTTTTTATAACACATAAAAGAAACTCCTTGGTTAGATGGAAAACACACCGTTTTTGGTGAAGTTACAGAAGGAAAACCTGTTGTAGATTCAATACAAGCTAATGACGTTATTCAAAAAATAACAATAATTAGAAAAGGGGCAAATGCTAAAAAATTTGATGCTGTAAAAACATTCAAAGATTATTATGCTGTAGAAGCAGTTGCTCAAAAAGAGGAAGCAGCATTATTAGATAAAACAAAAACGGCTAAAGCTGCTCAAATAACTACTCTAAAAGCGGAAGGAACTACAACAAAATCTGGGTTGATATATAAATTTATTTCAAAAGGAGAAGGTAAAAAACCTAAGAATGGTTCTGAAGTATTTGTTCATTATGCTGGATTCCTTCAAAATGGAGAATTGTTTGATTCAAGTTATGAAGATGTTTCTAAAGCATACGGAAAATATGATAGTAATAGAGCACAACAAAATGGTTATCAACCATTCCCATTTAAGTATGGTGATAAACAAGGTCTAATAGCAGGGTTCATTGAAGGACTTGAACTTATGTCATTTGGAGATAAAGTAATGCTTTATATTCCTTCAAGATTAGCATATGGAACTCAAGGTGCTGGAAATGTAATTCCTCCTGATACTGATATTATTTTTGAAATCGAAATGTTAGAAAAATTACCAAATTAAACAAAATGAATACAAAGAAAATCACTTTTATCATCACTTTTATAATATTAAATTATTTTTCAGGATTAGCCCAAAAAAACGAGGGATTATTTGCTGAAATTCAAACTAATAAAGGGAAAATACTACTGCAATTAGAATTTGAAAAACACCTGTAACGGTAGCTAATTTTGTTTCTCTTGCAGAAGGAAAAAATACATTTGTTAGTGAGAAATTAAAAGGAAAACCTTTTTATGATGGATTAAAATTCCACAGAGTCATAGCCGATTTCATGATTCAAGGTGGTGATCCAGAAGGAACTGGTGCAGGTGATCCTGGATATAAATTTGATGATGAATCGTGGAGGAACTTAAGCATAATAGCGCAGGAATATTATCAATGGCAAATGCAGGTCCAAAAACAAATGGAAGTCAGTTTTTTATTACCCATAAAGAAACTCCTTGGTTAGATGGAAAACATACCGTTTTTGGTCACGTAATTGAAGGTCAAGATGTAGTTAATAAAATAGAACAAAATGACGTTATCAATAAAATTTCAATAATTAAAACAGGAAAATTAGCTAAAAAATTCAAAGCTGAAAAAGTTTTTGAAAATTATTTTAAAGAAAAAGCAGAAAAAGATAAAATAGAAATTCAGAAAAAGAAAGAGTTTGAAGAAAAACTTGAACAAACTTGTAAAGATAAAGCGTCATTTTTTATTGTTAATAAAGCTCAAGCTATTAAACTCCCATCTGGATTAGAATATATAATAACAAAAAAAGGAGCAGGAGTAAAACCAACTGCTGGAAGTCAAGTTTTTATTCATTATGCTGGCTATTTTGAAAATGGAAAACTTTTTGACAGTAGTTATGAAGAAATAAGTAAACAATATGGCAAATTTGATCAAAATAGAGCCAATCAAAATGGCTATGCTCCTTTCCCATTTCAATATGGAAATAAAGGCGGTTTAATTCCTGGTTTTTTAGAAGGCATTGAAAACATGAGTTTTGGAGACAAAGCCACTCTTTATATTCCCTCAAGTTTAGGTTATGGTGCAAATGGGGCAGGTGGAGTAATTCCTCCAAACACAAATTTAATTTTTGAAGTAGAACTTATAGAAACTCAAAACTAAATTTAAAATAATATTGTATTATAAATGCCCCAAAAGTCAAGTACTAATTGGGGCATTTTTATTAGAATTTCCAGTCAAATTCATCTTTACTATTAAATACAGCACCAACTTCAATCTTATAAACAAGATCATAATCTACATTTACAAATAACCAGTTGTCTTCAAAAAAATAATTCTCTGTTCCATCAACCACTTCCGTTTCAAAATCAGTTAACCCATTCTCTTTTAAAAGATCTTTAACTTCTTCCCAAGGCTTTCCAATAATCTTAGACCCAAATAATTCTAAATCTTCACTAGAACAAGTCAAATAACCAAATCTAAGCGCTTCTTCATCATAAAAAGTTAGTCTTAACTTATGTTCATTATATATATAAACAATATTCTCTTCTTCATCTATATAGTGTTTATTTGGTTTACCAATTATAGCTTCAACATCTTTTTGCTTCATACCAAAAAGTAATTGACCAACTCCATTTTTAAATTTATTTTCATAATTATTACATTTAAAAAAACCATTACATAAGTGCAATGGTTTTAAAATTATATTTCTAACAAAATTAAATTTATATTATTTACAATATTTGCTGATATTTTTTAAGTAAATTTT
>JAAURU010000066.1 GCA_012032075.1 Flavobacterium sp. | reverse complement strand
TTGGGATACATTTCAATCGGTAGTCAATTTTTTAAAAAATTAGATTATATAGGAATTGATGCTTATTTCCCATTGTCAAATGAGCAAACACCAACAGTTTCTATATTAGAAAAGAAATGGAACACACACAAAACTGCTATTAAAAATCTATCAGAAAAATTAAATAAAAAAGTATTATTTACTGAATTTGGTTACCAAAGTAAAGATTATACTACTCATGAACCTTGGGATTTCTCTAAAGATAAAAATGTAAATTTAGAAGCCCAATCAAATGCATTGAAAGCCTTGTTTAATTCATTTTGGGATGAAGAATGGTTTGCTGGTGGTTTTTTATGGAAATGGTTCGATAACAATTCAAAAGTGGGAGGTTTAAATGATAGTGATTATACCGTTCAAAATAAACCAGCGCTTGAAGTTATCAAAATAGAATATAAAAAACACGATAAGAAAACTTCTTATCGTGTTAATTACTAAAATCTAAATAAACAAATTATCAATTTACTCTTTTATTATATTTTTGACAGAACGATTTCCTTCAAAATCGGTAACTTCTAAGTGGTAAATTCCTTTTGATAAAGACGCAATGTTAACATTTTGATCTAAATCATTCCATTCTGTATAAACTATTTGACCTAAATTATTGTAAATATTAACGGCTTTTAATTTTGTTGAATTTTCCAATGAAATATTAAATTGATCTTTAACAGGGTTTGGGTAAACCGAAAAATCTATACTTGTAAATTCATTACTTGATAAAACTGCGCAGTTATTAGGAGAAAAAGCAGTATAACTTCCGAAATCCCAAAAAGCATTAAATTGTTGGCAATAAAAATAAATCGTATTAAAATTTGATATATTCATTCCAGAAGGAATTGCTTTTGTAAAAGTTCTACTTCCAGTAACTGGAGATGAACCATTATTAGGTAACATTCCCATTTCTATTTTAGGTCTTGCATTAAACATTGCAGTATTTTTCAATTGAGCATTAGTTAACGTTCCTCTGTCAACAAGAAATACTTTAACATCTGGTCCAGATGCGGTAGAAAAATTACTTCCAGTATTCAATGTTACTGAATTATTGGTATTCAAAACTACTTCTACAGTTCCTTGTATATTATACATAGGTGTCGAATTATTATTCCCAAAACCAAAACCTGATTGATTACATTGAGCATTTGCTATAAATGGAATAATGAATAGCAAAACTAAATAGCTGATTTTTTTCATAGTGTTTGTTTGTTTTATATGTTTTTACAAATTTAATAATTTACTCACAAACAACACTTTACTATTTTACATCTAAAATTGACAATTTTACATACTATTTAATCTATTATACATTACAAATTACAATTTACTTATAAAATTACTATACAAATCTTTGTATTGATAACCTTTTTTTAAACGATTCTTAGATAGTTTTTGATGTTCTACTAAACCCCAAAGAATGAATTCTTTCAGAAAATATTTGTCTTCATCATAAAATTTGGGTTGGTATTTTTGAACTATGTTTTCCAAAGGTTTTACTTCATCTAAAGCTTTTTGATATTGCATATTACTGAAATTATCAAGTATTTCAAAACCACTTTCAGCGAAAAACCATTCTAGTAAATCAGTGTAAGGTGTTTTTTCTTTTTCACGTTCCAATTTTTCAATTTTTGGGAAATAATCTGGAAATAAGGTTTTGATGGCATCACCTATTAATATTGAGCAACCGTTGCTGCTCCTTCTTGTTCACCTTCGTAAACCAATTCTACTTTACCAGTAATCGCAGGAATAATTCCCATAAAATCAGATAAACGAACAGTAGTTTTATCTTCACCAGCTAATAAAGACCTTCTTTCGGCAGTTGAAATTAAGTTTTCATAAGCTGTAATACTTAAACGAGCTGAAACTCCACTTTTCACATCAACAAATTCGCTCTCTCTGGCTTCAAAAACAATTTGTTCCAAGACATCTTTGGCTAAACCAGGTACATAAACCGTTTCACTTTGGTCTTTGTCAAATTTAGCTTCTTGTTCGGTAATAGTCCTAGCAATTTGAATGGTTTCAGGATAATGGGTTAAAATTTGGGAACCAATTCTATCTTTCAATGGAGTCACAATACTTCCTCTATTTGTATAATCTTCAGGATTTGCCGTGAAGATGAATTGAACATCTATTGGTAAACGTAATTTGAAACCTCTAATTTGAATGTCACCTTCTTGCAAAATATTAAATAAGGCTACTTGAATTCTTGCTTGTAAATCGGGTAATTCGTTAATTACGAAAATGCAACGGTGTGCGCGAGGAATCATTCCAAAATGAATTACTCTTTCATCTGCATAATTTAATTTTAAATTCGCTGCTTTTATAGGATCTACATCACCAATTAAATCGGCAACGGTTACATCTGGAGTAGCTAGTTTTTCGTAAAAACGTTCGCTACGGTGTAACCAAGTAACTGGAGTAGCATCTCCTTTTTCAGCAATTACTTCTTTGGCAAAACTAGAAATAGGCTCTAAAGGATCATCATTAATTTCCGAACCTTCCACCACTGGAATGTATTCATCTAATAATTCAATCATTTTACGTGCTAGTCTGGTTTTGGCTTGACCACGAAGTCCTAATAAATTAATATTATGACGCGATAATATAGCTCTTTCTAATTCTGGAATTACCGAATTTTCAAATCCGTGAACTCCTTCGAAAGTAATTTCTCCTGCTTTTATTTTGTTTCGTAGATTCGTTCGTAATTCGTCTTTTATATTTTTAGGTTGGTAACCTGATTTTTTAATTCGCCTAATGTTTTTATGTCTTTCATATATAATTTAATCTTGTAAATTTTTTATTTTTTTTTGAAACCGTTGGCTAATCCCGAAGCTTCGGGACAACGGCAATGATTTTATAAAAATGTTCTCAATTCCGCTCTAACCAACAACAGATAACCGAAAACTAACGAATCTTCTTCTTCCTATTACTCTCATAATCCTCAAAAATCATTTCTCCTAGTCCTTTTAAACCAGTGTAAAACGCTTTTCCTTGATTAGCTTCTGTGAAATAATTGACAAATTTTTGCAAATAAGGATCTTTGGCAATCATAAAAGTAGTAATTGGAATATGTAATTTTCTAGCTTGAGTGGCTTGGTTGTAGCATTTATCAACTATATATTGATCTAAGCCGTTACTGTTCATGTAATATTCTCCATTTTTCTCTCGAACGCAACTTGGCTTTCCGTCGGTTATCATGAAAATTTGCTTGTTGGTATTTCTTTTTCTTCTCAAAATATCCATTGCCAATTGCAATCCAGCAACTGTATTTGTATGATAAGGTCCAACTTGCAAATAGGGTAAATCTTTGATTTTAATCGTCCAAGCATCATTACCGAAAACTAAAATATCTAAAGTATCTTTTGGATAACGTGTGGTGATGAGTTCGGCTAAAGCCATAGCAACTTTTTTGGCTGGAGTAATTCGGTCTTCACCATATAAATCATGCTGTGAGAAATATCAATCATTAATACCGTACTCATTTGTGATTTATGGTGATGGTCTTCTACAACCAAATCTCTTTCGGTTAGCATAAACTCTCCTACTCCATTATTGATTTGCGCATTTTTAAGACTTTCTGTTAACGAAATTTGTTCCACAGCATCTCCAAATTGGAATGCTCTCAAATCGCCTGTTTGTTCGTCTCCTTTTCCAGATTGTTTGGTTTTATGATTCCCAGAACCCGCTTTGTTTAAATTGCCAAAAATTTGTTCCAAAGCATGTTGCCTAATAGCTCTTTCTGTTTTAGCAGTTATTCCCATTCCTCCAGAACCATCAGGTTTTGCTTCATCTCTTATGTAGCCTTTTTTCTTTAAATCTTCAATAAAATCATCTATAGTATATTCTGGAGTGGTTAATTTATATTCCACATCTAATTGACGCATCCAATCAATGGCTTCGTCAAAATCGCCCGAAGTATGTGTGATTAATTCCTTGAAAATAGGAAATAATTTTTCGAATGGTGTTTGAAAGGGTGCTTCATATTTGGTAAATTGAAACCCACTTGTAAAATTGTTCTTCTTCATTGATATAAAGATACAGATTCTTATATAGCAATTGAAATAACGAATATTAATTTTTAGTTAAAGTGATTTTGTTGGGTGTTGGATGATGGGTGTTGGGTGACGGAAGTTCGATTTAGACATTCAAATCTTACTCGGAAGCATTAAGTTTTACTTGCAAATGATTTAAAAGCACTTGGTATTTACTTATTTCTACTAAAACTGCATCATCTTCTGTAGTATCTATTAAATCATCTATAACATCACTTACTTCGGCTAATTTATTATTGGCTGTTTTATATTCCTTAGAAGCCATTGCATCAATTATAACTTGTATTCCTTTATTGAGTTGTGTTAGTTGTTCCTGATTCATCATTTTTTTGATTAAATTGTTTGAGTATGGTTTTTTTCTTTACTTTTAAATTGGTTTTTGCTTCATTTTGCCTGCTTTTCTTGTCATCGGCTTTCTTTTTATGTGCTTTTCTATTGGTTTCGTTTCTTCTTCCCATTTACAAATAATGTTGTTTTATTTTTATAAATGTTTCATCGGTTTCTATTAATTTTTGAATAATTTTAATTCGTAATTGCTTAAAATCATCAAAAATAAGATGTTTTGACCAATTTTCTTCTGTTATAACCTCTTTTATAATTTGAATTCTTTTGGCTGTAGCCAATGCATTTCTTAACATAAATTCTATTTTAAAATTTGGATTATTTTTATGCTGGAAATTGACTTCATTAGTAATCCAATTCACTTCGATATAAAATAACTTTTCATTTTCATTATTGGAATAAAATCTGTCCAATTTGCATAGCCAATTCTTTCCTTTGAATTATTTATTTTTAGCACTTTGGCAGGCTCAGAGTTACATTCAACTTGATTATTGAAATTGCACTTCGACAAGCTCAGTGTGACATTGTTATTGATTTTTGAAATTGACATTGAAATTGACTCTAATCTCCATCTACAATTTGCAGCTCTTCCCCAATGGTTTGAAACTCGAAAGACACCTTTATCTGTAAAATAATAACTACTTCCTGATTTACTCTTGTAGCTTAACTTTAAGTTTTCAATTGCTTGAAAAGTCACTTCTTTAAAAATACAAAAAGTGTTTTTATGAAAATTGTGTTTGTTGTATGGTTTTTCCAATTTCTATTTTTTTTTATGTAACAAAAGTAACATACTTACATTTTATATAAACCTTATCTTTACAAAAATTATTCTATGAAAGAAATTTTAGAACAAGCATACGGCTATATTTTTGAAGAAGATTTACTTCATGAAATTGAAAAAGTAGCTACATATAAAGAATTTAAAGCAGAAGATTATCTAATTGAAATAGGAGATTATATTAAATCCATGCCTCTTTTGCTTAATGGAGCTATAAAAATTTTACGTGAAGATGAAAATGGAGACGAACTCCTACTCTATTTTTTAGAACGTGGAGATACTTGTGCTATGACCTTAACCTGTTGCATGGGAAAGTCAAAAAGTAAGATTAGAGCTATTGCAGAAAATGATGGAGCCATGTTTATGATTCCTGTTGAAAAAATGGAAGAATGGTTAACCAAATATAAAACTTGGAGAAATTTTGTTTTTGAAAGTTATAATATTCGGTTAAATGAAATGTTAGAAGCTATAGATACTCTAGCATTTATGAATTTAGATGAACGTTTGTATAAATACTTAACTGACAAAGCAAAAGTTATAGGCAACACTGAAATTAACAACACACACCAACAAATTGCTTATGATATGCATACTTCAAGAGTTGTAATTTCTAGATTATTAAAAAGCTTAGAATTACAAGGCAAGATAAAACTACATAGAAATAAAATAGAAATAATACAATTTTAATGGAAGTTATTGGCTTTATTGGAGCATTTTTTATTGGAATAGTTATAGGATTAACTGGTGGTGGAGGTTCTATATTAACCGTTCCGTTATTAGTTTATGTATTAGGTTATAATCCGGTTGTAAGTGCTGCCTATTCTTTGTTTATTGTAGGCACTTCTTCTGCATTTGGTGCTTTTTTAAATTATAGAAAAAAATTAGTCGCTATAAAAACAGGAATTATTTTTGCCATTCCTTCCTTTATAGGAGTTTTTGTCACTAGAAAATATATAGTACCAAATATTCCAGAAATTATTTTCAACATTGATACTATTACATTAACGAAAAATACTTTTTTGATGCTCTTTTTTGCTGTTATTATGTTACTAGCAGCTTTATCAATGTTGAAAAAGACAAAACTTAATTTAAAAGAAGTAACAAAAAAACATTATTTAATAAAAATCATACTTCAAAATATTACGATAGGTATAGTAATAGGTTTAGTAGGTGCTGGTGGTGGTTTTTTAATCATTCCTTCTTTACTTCTAATTGCAAAAATACCAATGAAAAAAGCGATTGGAACTTCCATGTTTATTATAGCTATAAACTCTCTAATTGGTTTTTTAGGTGATGTACAAAGTTTAGACATCAATTGGAAATTTCTTATTCCTTTTACTATTATTTCAATGGCAGGTATTTTTACTGGAAACTATATTAGCAAGTACATTAATGAACATCAACTTAAAAAAGGTTTTGCTTATTTTGTATTGGTTATGGCTCTCGTAATCGCTTTTAAAGAATTAATGTAACTTATGTTACTACCATTAGCTAATATTATTTGTAAATTTGCCTCAATAAATGTCACTACAAATGAAAATAGAACAAATATATACAGGTTGCATTGCTCATGCAGCTTATTACATAGAAAATAATGGAGAAGCCGCTGTCTTTGACCCTCTAAGAGAAGTGCAACCTTATATTGATAGAGCAAAAAAAGATTCTGCAAAAATAAAATACATTTTTGAAACACATTTTCATGCTGATTTTGTTTCTGGACATTTAGATTTAGCAGAAAAAACAGGAGCAAAAATAGTTTTTGGGCCAACAGCTACTCCAAATTTTGAAGCAATCATTGCTGAAGATAACCAAGAATTTAAAATTGGTAATTATACTATAAAAGCCATTCACACACCAGGTCATACTTTAGAAAGTACCTGTTATTTAATTTCAGATGAAAACGGAAAAAATCATGGAATTATAACGGGTGACACTTTATTCATTGGTGATGTAGGAAGACCTGATTTAGCTCAAAAACTAGTAGCAGATTTAACACAAGAAAAATTAGCAGAATATTTATTTCATTCGCTTAGGAATAAAATCATGCCACTTTCAGATGATTTAATTGTATATCCAAATCACGGTGCTGGAAGTGCTTGTGGAAAAACATGAGCAAAGAAACCACAGACACTTTGGGTAACCAAAAAAAGACAAATTATGCTTTAAGAGCAGATATGACTTTAGAAGAATTTAAAGCCGAATTATTGGAAGGATTATTACCTCCACCAGCTTATTTTCCTCAAAATGTAATGATGAACATTCAAGGTTATGAAAGCTTAGATAGTGTAAAAGAAAAAGCAAACAAACCATTACATCCAAAAGAATTTGAAGCAATAGCTAACCAAACAGAAGCCGTAATACTTGACGTGAGAAACGAATATGACTTTATAAAAGAACATATTCCAAACTCAATATTTATAGGTTTACATGGCCAATTTGCTCCATGGGTAGGCGCTTTAATAAGAGATATAAAACAACCCATTTTATTAATTACACCAGAAGGGAAAGAAGAAGAAACCGTAACACGATTATCGAGAGTAGGCTTTGATAATACCTTAGGTTATCTAGAAGGAGGAATAGAAACTTGGAAAAATGCAGGTTATGAAACAGACAATATAAACTCAATAACTCCAGAAGAATTAAATAACGAATACAAAAAAACTACCATAATCGATGCTCGTAAACCAGGAGAGTTTTCTGCAGAACATGTTGAAAATGCAATAAATATTCCTTTAGATTATATAAATGAGCATTTAGCTGAAATTCCAAAAGAAGAACCTTTTTATGTTCATTGTGCTGGTGGATATCGTTCGGTTATTTGGGCTTCGATAATGAAATCTAGAGGTTATCATAATATGATAAATGTAGAGAAAGGAATGGCAGGAATAAGAAATACAAGTATTCCACTAACAAATTTTGTATGTGCTACCTCTTTAAAGCAATAACTATCATTAGTATATAAATTAAAAATCAGGCTTAGTCCTGATTTTTTATGAAAAATTTAGTGCTTATTTTTAAGAATTAGTAGTAAAAATAAATACATTTGCCAACAAATTAAATGACATAATTATAAATGAGAAAAATTTTAGTATTACTAGCTACAACTTTTGCTTTTATTTCATGCAATAAAGCACTAGAAAATCAATATTTAATTACTGGAACTGCAAAAGGTGTAGAAAACGGTAAAAAATATTCATAGAATTACAGGGTGAAATGGGACAACCTGTTTCTAAAGATACTGCAGTTGTTGAAAATGAAAAATTTGAGTTTAAAGGAGATGTAACTGGTTTAGATATTGCGATTGTTAAATTAGAAAATGCTCAACAAGGCTTACCTATTGTTTTTGAAGAAGGTAAAACTGAAATTATCTTTGATAAAGATAGTTTACAAAAATCTAAAATTAGCGGAACTTACAACAATGAAAAGTTTCAAGAATTTAATGATAAATCTGAAAGTATTGGAAAAAAAATGACACAGTTTCAAAAAGACAATATGGCTAAGATGCAAACTGCACAACAAACTCAAGATACAGTTGTTATTAATCAAGTAATGAAAGATTACAAAGTTATTCAAGAGGAAATGACAACTTTTTCAAAAGATTTTGTAAAAAATAATCCAAAAGCTTATATTTCTTTATTGCTTCTAGAAAACTTTGCAAACACTCAAGCAATGGAAATTGAAGAGATTAAAAAACAATATAATAAGTTAGACAAATCATTATTGGAAAACAAACATGCAAAGAACATTAAAAAAACAATTGATGCTTCTACTGCTATAACAATAGGCAAACCAGCTCCAGAATTTGCTGCACCTTCTCCAGAAGGAAAAACGATTTCTTTAAAAGAATCATTAGGAAAAGTAACGATTATTGATTTTTGGGCTTCTTGGTGCAAACCATGTAGAATTGAAAACCCTAATGTTGTAGCCATGTATAATGAATTACATGAAAAAGGATTAAATATCATAGGAGTTTCTTTAGATGAAAAATCTGAAAACTGGACAAAAGCAATTGCTGACGACAATTTAACTTGGAGTCATGTATCTAATTTAAAAGGTTGGCAAGATCCTATTGCTCAATTATACAATGTAAAATCAATTCCTGCTACTTTCATATTAGACGAAAAAGGAAACATTGTCGCAAAAGACTTAAGAGGTGAAGAATTAAAAGCAAAAGTAAAAGAACTTTTAGGACTTTAATTCTCTAAAAAAATATTATTAATTAAAAATCTCCCTTGTGGAGATTTTTTATGCTTTTCATTTACAATAGTTTAGAAAATCATTGTAAAAATAGGTTAAATATTATTTGGCAATATTAAAAACAATAGTATATTTGCAATCGCTAAGTCAAAATAGCGAAGGAAAGCTGGGGAGATACTCAAGCGGCCAACGAGGGCAGACTGTAAATCTGCTGGGAAACCTTCGCAGGTTCGAATCCTGCTCTCCCCACTAACATACCTGTTAATGACAGATGTAAGCCGGTGTAGCTCAGGGGTAGAGTGCTTCCTTGGTAAGGAAGAGGTCACGGGTTCAATTCCCGTCATTGGCTCTGGATATGTTTATAATTTTTGAACACTAATATATAACTAAGATTAAATTATTAAATCATGGCAAAAGGAAATTTTGATCGTTCCAAACCACACTTAAACATTGGTACTATTGGACACGTAGATCACGGTAAAACAACTTTAACTGCTGCAATAACTAAAGTGTTAGCTGATGCTGGTTATTCTGAAGCAAAATCGTTTGATCAAATTGATAACGCACCAGAAGAAAAAGAAAGAGGTATTACAATTAATACTTCACACGTAGAATATGCTACTGCAAATCGTCACTATGCGCACGTTGACTGTCCGGGTCACGCGGATTATGTAAAAAACATGGTTACTGGGGCAGCTCAAATGGATGGAGCTATCTTAGTAGTTGCTGCTACAGATGGACCAATGCCACAAACACGTGAACACATCCTTTTAGGTCGTCAAGTAGGTATTCCTCGTATAGTTGTATTCATGAATAAAGTGGATATGGTTGATGATGCTGAATTATTAGAATTAGTAGAAATGGAAATTAGAGATTTATTATCTTTCTATCAGTATGATGGTGATAATGGTCCAGTTATACAAGGTTCTGCTTTAGGAGGATTAATGGTGATCCAAAATGGGTAGCTACTATTCTTGAGTTAATGGAAGCTGTTGATAATTGGATTCAAATGCCACCTCGTGATATTGAGAAGCCTTTCTTAATGCCTGTTGAAGACGTATTTACAATTACTGGTCGTGGAACTGTTGCTACAGGTCGTATCGAAACTGGAATTGCTAATACAGGAGATGCTGTTGAAATTATTGGTATGGGTGCAGAAAAATTAACTTCTACAATTACTGGTATTGAAATGTTCCGTCAAATCCTTGATAGAGGTGAGGCTGGAGATAATGCAGGTATCTTATTAAGAGGTATTGCAAAAGAAGATATCAAAAGAGGAATGGTAATCATTAAGCCAGGATCTGTTAAACCACACGCTCATTTTAAAGCAGAGGTTTATATCTTGAAAAAAGAAGAAGGTGGACGTCATACTCCATTCCATAATAACTACCGTCCTCAGTTTATGTACGTACAACAGACGTAACTGGTACGATTTCATTACCTGCAGGTGTAGAAATGGTTATGCCAGGTGATAACTTAACTATTGAAGTTCAATTATTAAGTCCTATCGCTTTATCAGTAGGATTACGTTTTGCAGTTCGTGAAGGTGGTAGAACTGTAGGAGCTGGTCAAGTAACTGAAATATTAGACTAATTATAGTTTAACAAATAAAACAATTAAAAAGCCAGTTGAGAATTTTCTTAACTGGCTTATAATGAACGGGCGTAGTACAAGGGCTAGTATAGTGGTCTCCAAAACCATTGATGGGGGTTCGAATCCCTCCGCCCGTGCAAATTATATAAAGTAATGACAAAATTTGTTGATTATATTTCAGAAGCTTTTCATGAGTTGAAAGCTAATGTAACTTGGCCAGAATGGTCTGAAGTACAACGTTTAACTATTATTGTAGCTATATTTTCTGTTGTTTTTGCCTTATTAACATGGGGTGTAGATGAACTGTTTGTAAAACATCCTTGAGTTATTGTTTTATAAAAAATCAAATTAGTTTAATTATGGCAGATAATAATGTTAAGAAGTGGTATGTAGTAAGAGCTGTAAGTGGTCAAGAAAATAAAGTTAAAGCATATATAGAATCTGAAACAACACGTTTGGGAATGTCAGATTATGTGTCTCAGGTTTTGGTTCCTACTGAAAAAGTAGTTCAAGTAAGAGATGGAAAAAAATAGCCAAAGAGAAAGTTTTATTTTCCAGGCTATATAATGATAGAAGCAAATTTAACGGGAGAAGTTCCTCATGTTATTAAGTCAATACCAGGTGTTATTGGATTTTTAGGTGAAACTAAAGGAGGGGAGCCAGTTCCATTAAGACTTTCAGAAGTAAATAGAATGTTAGGTAAGGTAGATGAATTATCAGTTAAAGCAGATAATATAGTAATTCCTTTCTCTATTGGTGAAACTATAAAAGTAATAGATGGTCCATTTAATGGCTTTAATGGAACTATTGAAAAAGTTAATGAAGAAAAGCGTAAACTTGAAGTAATGGTAAAAATTTTTGGAAGAAAAACACCATTAGAATTGAGTTTCATGCAAGTTGAAAAAGTATAATTTTCGTTACATATATAATCACATCAATCGCTTCCAATTGGTAGATGTGCTAAATTTTTTAAAAATGGCAAAAGA
>JAAURU010000065.1 GCA_012032075.1 Flavobacterium sp. | reverse complement strand
CTGATTTATCAGTAGTGGTTATCCGAAGCAAAGAAGAATCCGGTTTCATAAGCGTTACCGTCACGCTATGCATCACCAGGCGGCTGTCCGTCTGTACCGTAATGCGGATATCTTTCCCGTTGTCCGGCTGTGCCAGACACCATGACCAGCAAAAAACAAACAAGAGAAGAATAACACTTTTTTGCATAAAAGAAATAAGCTGCTAAAATATTCCAATAAAATATGCGGTCAGGCAATTATTGCTTTAACGGCTATTTAAACAGATGGACAGGCAAGCAGCGGTTTTTGCCCAATTCCCCCTTTTCAGATAACTTCGCTGCTCGTTAATCCCATTTCATTTACTTACCAACTAATCAACTTAAAAATGGCATACGATGTAGTAGTTCTCGGAAGTGGTCCCGGCGGTTATGTGGCGGCTATCCGGGCATCCCAGTTAGGTTTCAAAACGGCAGTGATTGAAAAAGAAAGCCTCGGCGGTATCTGCCTTAACTGGGGTTGTATTCCTACCAAGGCCTTATTAAAAAGTGCCCAGGTATTTGAATATGCCAAACACTCAAAAGACTATGGTATTAATATAGCAAACCCCTCTGCCGATTTTGGTGGTGTTATTGGCCGCAGCCGTGGTGTTGCCGATAAAATGAGCAAGGGCATACAGTTTTTGATGAAGAAAAACAAGATTAAAAGCATTTGCTGAACTATATTCAGGTTGGTTAAATGGAACTTCAAATATTCCTTCAAACATATGCAGTGGAAATATAAAATGTACTGGAAGAACTAATTCTCCTTTAATGCCAAATTGTGGAGATTATACTTGGGAAATAGCATATAGACATCTTAATCAAAGGTTGAGTTTAAATATGCCAAAAACAATCTTACTCATAAATAGATCAAGACCAGCCAGTATGGGAGGATGGAATCAAAAACCTGAAACCTTAATTGCTGCTAATATTCCTTTTGGAAATATTACAACTCCTATAAATAATCCACCGAGTTTAACTTTTACAAGTCCATTAAATAGTTTAATTGCACCTGCAACTTTTCAAGTTAAAGCAACAGCAACTGATAATGATGCAGGTGATTTTGTTTCCAATGTAAAATTATATCGAGACGGAACATTAGTAAGTCAAGACAATACTTCACCTTATGAATGGAATACTGCAAACAATGTCCCTTCTCTTACAAATCTTGCAGCGGGTAATTATACTCTAAAAGCTATTGCAACAGATTCTTATGGTGCTACTACAGAAAAAACTTTAACAGTTACTGTAACTTCATCAATAAGTCCTTGTACTGGTGTTAGTAATCCTACTGTAAATATTACTAGTCCTGCAAATAATGCTCCTTTTAATGAAGGACAAAACGTAACTATTAATGCTATAGCCACTTCAACAGTAAATATTATTAAAGTAGAATTTTATGATGGCACTACCTTAGTAGGAACAGATACAACTAGTCCTTACTCCTTTTCTTCTTCTACTCTTTCAGTTGGAATTCATAATTTCACTGCGAAGGCTTATAGTGATTGCAATAAGTTTGCGCTTTCTGGTTCTAAAACAATTGTAATAAATACAGTTTCTTCGAGTAGTCCTATTTCTGGTCCTTCTTGTGGAAACCCAATACAAGCCTTAATTTTTGAGTTAAATGCCCAACAAAGAGCTAATGCTACAAGCTATAATTGGTTTTTTAGAGGTTCTAAACAAAGTTTAACGGTAAGTTCAAATGGCTATTCTGCAACAGTAGTTCCTACAAGAGGTAATGGTGAAATTTGTGTGGGTGTGCGTTACAGCACTGGTACAAGTTATGTTGAATATTGTAAAACTATTACTAGTTGTGCTACAAGAACCAGTCAAGAGGTTTCTCCACTTACCATTATCCAAATCCTAGTAAAGATGGTGTTTTTCTACTAAATAAAGAATCTAATTGGGATGTTTTTTCTGTACAAGGAATAAAAATTAAAGAAGGTAAAAGTAAAGAAATTGATCTAAGTACAGCTCCAAAAGGAATCTACCTATTAAATAGTAATGGGAATTATAAAAAATTAATTATCGAATAGAAAAACAAACAAACAAACAAACAAACAAACAATGAAAAAGGTCTTTTTTATGAGTTTACTTATACTTGTAAACTCTATTGTAGCTCAAGTAAGGTTAGAAAGTGAAATTAAAATTTCGGACTTAGGTTTATTTTTTGATGGTTCAAAAGTTGGGCAAAATGCATCAAATGGTTCTAAATATGACTTCGTTTTTGGAAGTAGAATTACTCCACATGGAGATTGTATTAAAGAATATAATGGTTTTGTTTTTCTAACTTGGTATAGAGGTGGAGAAAACGATAGACATGTAATGCTTTCAAGGTATAATAAAAGCACAGGAGTGTTAAAAACTATAGAATTCCCTCATCAACATAATGGTTTCCAAAACACTCCACATTTAGGAGAGTCTCACAATACCATTGCTGTAGGAATTTGTCCCATTAACGGAACAATTCATATGCTTTATGATATGCACTCTTACAGTGAAACTAGACCTTCGAATGGAAGTTTAGCCAATGACTATTTTAGATATAGCTATTCTAAAGCTAATGCAGCAACAGTAAGCGATGCTAACTTTACACTCAGTCAATTTGTAAACAGTAGTAGTGGTAACTACAAACATTTATCTATGAAAGCTGGTGTAAATTATAAATCACTTACCTATCCTAATTTTTTTACAAATACAAATGGTGAACTATTTATGTGGATAAGAGAAGGGGGGAATAACAATGGAGCTTACAAATTTTGTAAATATAATGGTACTTCGTGGTCAAATTTCACACAGTTTAACGTTTTAAATGCAAAAAATAATGGTATATCATACAATTGGGGGTTGTATGGTGATATAAAGTTTGAAAGTGGTAAAATGAGAATTGCATTTCACATAAGATCTAATAACAATACTGATAAATACACAAATAATAATGGTTTTTATTATGCTTATTCTGATGATTCTAATGGACTAAATCAATGGAAAGACCATACTGGTTCTGGATTTTCACTTCCACTTATTAATCCAGACAGAATTAAAGTTTCTGAGCCAGGTGATCAAGTAACGGCAAATGGAGCAAATTCGGTGAATATTAATAGTGGAGCAGATTGGACAGTTACCGAAAGAGGAGATGTTCATTTAGTTACATCAGTTTCTGGTGGTGGACAAAATAAAAATGTTCATACTTATAAAAAAGCAGGTACAACTAATTTTATTACATCAACTAATTTCCCTGGAGGAAATTTATACACTTATAATAATGTGGTGTACTTAATTGGTTTAAAAAATGGAAAAGTTTTTTGTAGAAAAAGCAATTGGTGGTACAAATAACTGGACTAATGTCTATACAGCACCTAGCTCTAGCAAAAATTTTAGACATGGAAATGTTTATATAAATAGTGGCAAACTATACTTCTACTTAATGGAAAGTAAAACAGGAAGTGCACAACCTATTTATTTACAAATTTATGATTTAGGAATAAATTCTCCAATAAATACACCTCCTACGATTTCTTTAACAAATCCTTCTGTAAATAATCAAGAATATACACTAGGTGAAACAATAGCTTTAACTGCTTCAGCTACTGATAATGGTTCTATTTCAAGAGTAAACTTTAAGATTAATGGAAGCTACTATCAAGGTGATACTTCTGCTCCATATAGTGTAAACTGGACACCTACAACAGCAGGTACTTATACTATAGCTGCAAGAGCATTTGAAGAAGGTCAAGATAGTTTATCTACAGAAGAAACAAGAACTGTTATTGTAAATAGTACAACGAATCCTTGCACGGGTGTAACTAATCCTATAGTAAATATTACTAGCCCAACCAATAATGCAACTTTTAATCAAGGGCAAAATGTAACTATAAATGCTACTGCTTCGTCAAGTGTAAACATTACTAAGGTAGAATTTTATGATGGTACAGCATTAGTAGGAACAGATACTTCTAGTCCATATTCTTTTTCTTCTTCTACTCTTTCACTTGGAACTCATAACTTTACAGCAAAAGCATATAGTGATTGTAACAAGATTACACTATCTGGTGTAAGAACAGTTATAATAAATACAGTTGTAACTCCTCCTAGTGATGCCCCTATTACTGGTCCTTCATGTGGAAACGCAATGCAAGCCTTAACTTTTGAGTTAAGCCCACAACAAAGAGCAAATGCAACTAGTTACAATTGGTTTTTTAGAGGATCAAAAGAAAGCTTAACAACTGCTTCCAATGGCTATACTGCAACTGTAGTTCCTACAAGAGGAGAAGGTGAAATTTGTGTAGGTGTTCGCTATAGTACAGGTACAAGTTACGTGCAATATTGCAAAACAATTACAAATTGTGCTACAAGAACCAGTCAAGAAGGTGCTCTTACTATTTACCCGAATCCTAGCAAAGATGGTATTTTTAATATTGAACTAAAATCAAAAACTGATGTATCAATTTTTATTACTGATATATTAGGACATCAAATATTTGATTTTACATTTAAAAATGATAATGAAACCTTCAGAAAAGACATAGATTTAAGTAAAGTTGAAAAAGGAATATACTTTTTAAATTTATTCTATGAGAGTAAAGTTGAATCTTCAAAATTGATTATAGAATAACAAACAAACAGGTTAAACAAACAGAAATTATGAAAAAACTAAAAAGAAATTTTAGACATGCTATTTTATTGGCATCATTATTAGCAACAGTAGGTTGTGAAAAAGAAAATCTTGAAAGTGATGAGAATTCAATTAACTCAAACATTTCAAATGAAAGAACAGCATCATTAACATTTAATAAATCGAAAGATATTTTAATTGCTCAATTTGATGGTAAACCAGATGCTGATGATATTCATTCGGTAGCCGCTTTAGGCTGTATGTTAAATCATTCCGATTTAAGTGGTGTAAATTATTTCGCTGTACAAGGTGCTTATGGCAATCAATCTGGTACTTTTATTCAAGCAAGAACGTTATATAATAAAGTTTTTGGTGCTGAAAACACAAAATGGACAGATGCAAATGCTAATAAAACTGTCTCTGTAAATAAAGTACATGGAATAGTTAAAAATATTCTTCAAAGTGGTGGTAAATCTTGGGTTCAAGAAGCTGGACAATCTAGTTTTACAAAATTATGGGTAGCAAAACTTATTGCCGATGGAATAAGTGAATCATTAATTAAATCCAATGTAATTGTAGTTCAACATAGTAAATGGAATGAAGACCATACAAATTCATCAGATTTAACTTATGTAAAACAAAAAACTACTTATCAACCAATTGATGATGGAAATCAAGATTCTGGAACTGGTCCAAATAGAGGTCCTGACACACCAAATTACAAATCAAGTTCTACTTCATTTTTAAATAATGCTATCAATTCTCAAAATGCAAAAGCAAAAGATTTTTGGAAAACTGCCAAAGATATAATCTCTGCAAGTGGTTTTAATGCAAGCTATTCAACAATTCCTAGTGGTGGTGTTGATTTTTCAGACTGTGTTGAAAACTTTGGATTTTTGAAACTACAAGTGCAAGTAGTGTTACTAATTTTTGGAACAGATATGTAACAAATAGTACTACAACTAGTCCTTGTACTGGTGTTGCTAATCCTGTTGTAAGCATTGTAAGTCCAGCAAACAATATGAACTACAATCAGGGACAAAATGTTACTATTACTTCAAGTGCTACTTCAGCTGTAACTATTACAAAAGTTGAATTTTATGATGGTACTTCTTTGGTAGGAACAGATACTTCTACCCCATATAATTTCAGTTCTTCTTCATTAAATGTTGGCACTCATTCATTTACTGCTAAAGCTTACAGTGAGTGCAATAAAACAGCAACTTCAACTGCAATAACGATTAAAATTAATGGTGTGGTAACTCCTCCTCCAACAAGTGGTCCTATATCCGGTCCTTCATGTGGAAGACCTTTACAATCTTTAACTTATGAATTAAGCCCACAACAAAGAGCAAATGCAACTAGCTACAATTGGTTTTTTAGAGGTGCTAAACAAAGTTTAACGGTAAATTCAAATGGCTATTCTGCAACTGTTGTTCCTACAAGAGGTAACGGAGAAATTTGTGTGGGAGTTCGTTATAGCACTGGAACAAGTTATGTTGAATATTGTAAAACTATCACTGTTTGTACAAATTGATCGTTTGAATTAACTTAAAATTATTGTGGAATCATAATTTCACATATTAGAATAAAAATTTAAAAAAGTATTAAACCACTATATTTTCAAAATAGTATAGTGGTTTTGTTTTAATATTAAGTGTAAAATTAATTTTCAATATTTTAAAAAAAATGTTCATATGGTTTTACAAATAAGTTTAAAGTAAAAAAAATGTGCAATCGATTGTAAATTAGTAATATGATTGTTATATTTACACTCTAAATTAATCCCAAAGACTATAATTATGTATCAATTATCTACAAAAAAAATAACTAATTTATTTGTATTTTTGTTAGTGTGTTTTACCGTTTCAACACAAGCTCAAAACCTAACTGGAATGGTAAGAAATACTTCTGGACAACCTGTTAAGTATGCATTGATAGCGCATTCAAACAATACATCAATTTATACTAAAACGGATGTTAATGGTGCATTTTCTATACCAGGAACAACTGCAACAGTTTTAAAAGTAGCTGCTTTAAAATATGCAACCATACCAAATTACATAGCTACTTCTACAAGTGGAATAATTATTACTATGCAACCTGATCCTTTATTAGCAACAGATGTATTTCACATTAGTTTTGATCATTTAAGACCTGGTCCAACATACACTAAGAACGAGATGAAAAATGATTTTTCACTTGCCTACACCAGTGGGTTTTATGAAGGCACACCAGATACTGATAGAGCTTCTGTAGATTATAATGTAAGTAGAGATCAAGGTGGAGTATCTTTAAAAGTAAGATTTCCACAAGGTAAATTGAAAACAGCCGATTCTGGTGTTGATACTCGTATTGATTTAGCAGGAACTTTTAATACCAATAATTTTCAATCAGAAGATTTATATTTATCCTATTGGGTTAAATTTAGTGATAATTTTGAATTCAATAAATGTGGTGGAAAATTGCCTAGTTTAGGTGGTTCTACAGTAAATTCAACACAAGATAGATGGAAAGGACGTATAATGTGGAGAAATGGTGGTGCTATCCAATTTTATATGGAATTACCAGATAATTCATTTTCTGCTGATAATGATACACGTTTTTGGGGTCCAGTAGCAGTTCCTACAACTAGTAGTGATATTTGTGATTTACGTTACCAACCTTATTTAGGTTCTCCTGGATGGCATAATATTGAATTACATTATAAGTTTGAAACACCAGGAATGAACGATGGACTATTTGAAGGTTGGGTTGATGGTGCCAATTACGAATCAATTAATGCATCAGTATTTAACAATTACAGACCTGCTGGAACAACAAGAGAAAACATCACTATTAATACCATATTATTATCTGCATTTTAGGAGGTACAAATTTAACTGATTATGCTCCTACTCAAGATACTTTTGCTTGGTTTGATGAATTTAGAGTTTCTACTCAAAGAATAAATGAATGGGGTAATTATAACACACTTTCTTCGGATAATTTCGAAAAAGCAAATGAAATAACCCTTTATCCAAATCCTTCAAATGGTTTAGTTACCATAAAATTAAACACAACTGAAAATGTAAAAATTACATTGAATGATATTTTAGGCAAAGAAGTATATCAAACTACTTTACAAAATGATAATCCTGTTTTTAATAAAAATATTGATTTGAATCATCTAGAAAAAGGATTATATATTGTTTTATTAGAATTTGAGGGTAAATCCCATACTAAAAAATTAATTATTGAGTAAGTAATTTCCTTTTTAAAACTATACAAAAAGCACCATACTCATTTTGGTGCTTTTTTGTAACTATAAAATATTTACTCAATTAAAATGTAATTGAAACATTTGCAACTACTTCAATTTCACCTATAGCTAATGTTTCATTCACTGAACCTGTATCCATTTCTTTTACCATCATATTAGCATACATAGGTTGTGGATAATTACTTTGGGATGTATCTGAAACTAAAATAGCTTTCCCCAGTTTCTTATCTAAGGTAATCACATAATCTTCTGCTTTCTTTTTAGCTTGTAAGACTGCTTTTTTACGTGCTTCGGTTTCGTATTGGTCTATTTTTGATGTTTTAAATTGAACTCCCTGAATTTGGTTTACACCACTATTCACTAAATCAACCATTAATGATTCATATTTACTTAAATTTTTTAAATGAATCACTATAGACTGGTTTGCCATATAATTACTCTTCTTAGTTTCAAAATCATAATTTTTAAATAATGAAATTCGTTGCGATTGAAAATCGGTTAAAGGAATACCATTCTTTTTTATAATCTTAATAACTACATCAATGGTTTCATCATTCTTTTTTTTCACTTCTACTGCATCTTTACCTGAATTTTCTACACCTACTGTTATTAAAGCTTCATCTGGAGTCACTTTTATTTTTCCTTCACCAGAAACTGTAACTTGGGGAATCAATTTGTTTTCTTGTGCTTGTGTTATTGATGTCATTAATGTTAGTATTAAAATTATTGTTTTCATTTTTGTTCGTTTAAGTTGTTTGTTTTAAAATATTACAATTTGTTAGTTTTATGCATGTAAATTAATACTAACATAGGGATCATGAGTAAACCAACCATTTCTAAATTTGTTCTAAATAAAGAGGGTTCTTTTATTAAGGTAATTACATAACCACCTATTGCTCCTCCAAAATGAGCTGTATGACCAATATTATCACTTTTAGCCTTCATTCCATATATAGAATACAATAAATATCCTATTCCAAATATATAACCAGGTATAAAACCATAAAAATACATCTGCTGATTTATATCTAATAATATTGAAGAATAAATAATTCCCATTACCGCTCCTGATGCTCCAATTGCCCTGTAAGAATAGTCATCCTTATGTAAATATAAAGTAAGTAAACTTCCTGCAATCATACTACCAAAATAAACATATAAAAAATAAATATTACCAATTATTGCAATTACATATGGTGCAAAAAAGAAAAGTGTAATCATATTAAAAGCTAAATGCATAATATCTAAATGAAGAAACCCAGATGTTATCATCCTAATTTGTTCTCCTGCTCTTACACTACCAACATGAAATTCGTACTTCCTAAAAAAATCATAATCATTAAAACCTTTAAAGCTTACTAAAAGCTGTGATTCCTATTATTGCAATTAAAACTATATCCATTAATTTTTATTTTTATGTAAATTTAATAATACTTTAGGTATTTTCTTATTATTTTAAAAAAGTATATTTGTAAAAAAAACATTATGCAATTAATCGTCTATCTTTTATTGTATCCTATATTATACTTAATAGCTATACTTCCATTTCGATTACTTTATATTTTTCCGATTTTGTCTATTTTTTAGTCTATCACGTTATTGGCTATCGAAAAAAAGTCGTTAGAGAAAATTTAGCTTTGGCTTTGCCACATCTATCAGATAAAGAGCGATTAAAAGTAGAACGTAAATTTTATGCTCACATGTGTGATATGTTTTTAGAAATGATTAAAACTATGACCATTTCTAAGACTGAAATTGAAAAAAGATATAAATTTACAAACCTCGATTTAATATTAGATTTAGAAAAAAAAGGAAAAAGTATTGCTTTACTTTGCGGACATTATGCTAGTTATGAATGGGTTGTATCAATGAACTATTATATCAATTACAATGGCTATGGAATTTATAAAAAATTGCCAATAAATATTTTGACAAATTGGTGCACGATATTCGATCTAAATTTAAAGCAATTCTAATCACTACAAAAGATACAATTTCGGTTGCAGAATACAATCATAAAAATGGAATATTAGGCATTTGGGGTTTTGCGAGTGATCAATCTCCTAAATCCTCTACAAAGGCTCATTGGTACACATTTATGGGAATTGAAACACCTATTCATGTTGGGGCAGAATTATTAGCCAAAAGATTAGACATGAATGTAGTATTCTTAAAAACAGAAAAAATTAAAAGAGGTTATTATGAAGGAACAATTGAATTAATGACAGAAGATGCTAAATCAATTCCTAACTTTGAAATTTCTGAAGCTTTTATTCGAAAACTAGAAGCTCAAATTTATGAAGCTCCTGAATATTATTTATGGACACATAAACGCTGGAAACATAAAAAAGAAGACTAAATGAAACTAGTATTTGCTTCAAATAACAAAAATAAAATAAAGGAAATTCAACAATTATTACCTTCGTCTATAACTATTTTGAGTTTAGAAGATATAGGTTGTTTTGAAGATATTCCAGAAACTGCAACCACAATTGAAGGAAATGCTATTATAAAAGCAAATCATGTAACCGAAAAATATGGTTATAATTGCTTTGCAGATGATACCGGACTAGAAGTTAGCGCTTTAAATGGTGAACCAGGAGTTTATTCCGCTAGATATGCTGGAGAACAAAAGGATGCCAAGGACAATATGAATAAGCTTTTATCAAAATTAAAAGGAAATACAGAAAGAACGGCTCAATTTAAAACAGTTATTGCGTTAAATATAGATGGAAATCAACAACTTTTTACAGGAATTGCAGAAGGTATTATCATAGAAGAAAAAAAAGGCAATCAAGGTTTTGGGTATGACCCAATATTTCAACCAAAAGAGTTAGATAAAACTTTTTGCCCAGTTAACAATGAAAGAAAAAGCCAAATATAGTCACAGAGCAAAAGCAGTAAAGCAATTAATTCATTTTTTACAAAAAGAAATAATCTAATAAAGCACTACTTTTAACAACATTTTTTCAATTAAAGTTGGTTTTTAAGAATAGTTCCAAAAATAACAAACACAACCATTTGAAAATCAATAGCAAACAAATTAGTTTATCCAATTAATTAAAACTACCTTTGCACCCAATTTAAAATATTTTATGAATAAATTTGAACAATTAGGTCTAAATGAATCGCTTCTGCTTGCGATTAAGGATCTTGGATATGAAAGTCCATCGGAAGTACAGGAGAAAGCGATTCCCCTATTATTGGAAAAAGACACAGACATTGTAGCGTTGGCCCAAACAGGAACTGGGAAGACTGCAGCGTTTGGTTTTCCACTTATTCAAAAGATTGATGCTGAGAATAAAAATACTCAAGCTTTAATCTTATCGCCTACAAGAGAATTATGTCTTCAAATTACAAATGAAATCAAGTTGTACTCGAAGTACGTTAAAGGAATTAATACTGTTGCCATATATGGTGGTGCTAGTATTACAGAACAGGCTAATCAAATAAGAAGAGGGGCGCAAATTATTGTAGCTACACCAGGTAGAATGCAAGACATGATTAACCGTAATATTGGTTAACATTAAAAACATTGATTATTGTGTGCTTGATGAAGCAGATGAAATGTTAAACATGGGATTCTATGAAGACATTACAGCAATTTTATCAGATACACCAAAAGAGAAAAGTACATGGTTATTTTCTGCAACGATGCCACAAGAAGTTGCTCGTATTGCAAAAGATTTCATGAGAAAACCATTAGAAATTACTGTTGGACATAAAAATTCAGGTAATGAAAATGTATCTCACGAATTTTACTTAGTAAATGCTCGAGATCGCTATTCCGCTTTAAAAAGATTAGCAGATGCGAATCCAGATATTTTCTCGGTAATTTTTTGTAGAACGAAACGCGATACACAAGCTGTTGCGGAGAAATTAATAGAAGATGGATACAGTGCTGCAGCATTGCATGGAGATTTATCTCAAGCGCAAAGAGATGGTGTAATGAAATCCTTCCGTGGAAGACAAATTCAAATGCTTGTTGCGACTGACGTTGCAGCTCGTGGAATTGACGTAGACAACATTACTCACGTAATCAATTATCAATTACCAGACGAAATTGAAACCTATACACACCGTTCAGGTCGTACAGGTC
>JAAURU010000064.1 GCA_012032075.1 Flavobacterium sp. | reverse complement strand
TATATGTATTCGGAAAATGGAAAAGTAAAAATTTCAGAATTAAATGAAGAAAAAGTATTGGTTGCTGGAATTGCAAAACCCGATTTGTTTTTTGATTTTTTGGGTAACCAAAACGACGATAAGATAACTTTTCCAGATCATCATGATTTTGTAAAAGATGATATTACTAAAATTTTGGCAATTGCCAATGACAAGAAAATTATTACAACTGAAAAAGATTACGTCCGACTAAAAGGAAAATTGCCTAGTAATCAATTGTATTATTTACCAATACAAAGCCAATTTATGGAAAAGGAAACCTATTTTAATACTAAAATTCTAGATTATGTGGGAGAAAGTACAAGAAACAGTTAGTTTTATAAAGAATAAAACGAATTTCAAACCAGAATATGGTGTGGTTTTAGGTTCTGGATTAGGTGGTTTTGCTGAAGATATTCAAGTGGATTTTTCAATTGCTTATAGTGATATTCCTAATTTCCCTGTTTCTACTGTACAAGGACATAAAGGAGCTTTATTGTTTGGGACTATTGGAACTAAAAAAGTAATGGCAATGCAAGGTAGGTTTCATTATTATGAAGGTTATGATATGAAACAAGTTACATTTCCAATTCGTGTAATGAAACAATTGGGAATTCAAAAGTTAATTGTATCTAATGCTTCGGGTGGTGTAAATCCTTCGTTTAAAGTGGGCAATGTCATGATTATTAAAGATCATGTAAACATGATGCCAGAACATCCTTTAAGAGGTTATAATGATGAGCGTTTTGGACCTCGTTTTGTAAATATGAGTGAGCCTTATTCTAAAGAAATGATTGCCAAAGCGAAACAAATTGCCAAAACATTAAATATTGAGATAAAAGAAGGTGTTTATTTGGCTTTGCAAGGACCAACGTTTGAAACTTTAGCTGAATATAAGATGGTAAAAATATAGGTGCAGATTGTGTAGGAATGTCAACTGTTCCAGAAGTAATTGTTGCTAAACACATGAACATGGATTGTTTTGGAATTTCAGTGATTACTGATATGGGTAATGAAGAAAGTATTGAAGAAGTAAATCATGAAGAAGTCTTAGAAGCAGCTAAAAAAGCAGAACCTCAAGTTAGAAATTTAATTAAAAATTTTATTCTTCAGTTTTAGCTAAGAAACCAAATATTATTTCATAAAATTCTTCTGGAACAAACGGTTTCATAATTACTTCATCCATTCCATAAGACAGTAAAATCTCTCTATTTTCATTTAGAGAAATAGCCGTTAAAGCAATGATAGGTGTTTTTGTGTCAAATTTTCTAATTTCCTTAGTAGCTTCTGTACCATTAATTCCTGGTAAGTGAACATCCATTAAAACCAAATCGTATTGGTTTTCTTTTAAATGTTCAATAGCTTCTTCACCATTGTCAATAATAACCGATTTTATGCGTTTTTGTTGAAGCATTTTTTGGGTAATCATTTGATTGATTTTATTGTCTTCAACTAATAATATTTTTTTAGTACTATTTAATTCTAAGTTTTGAGGAGTTCCTTCAAGTATAGATTTTTGAACTTTGTTCCCTTTTTCAAATGTTAGATTAAATTGTAGGCTTGTTCCAATTTCAGTATCGCTTTCTAAATGAATATCACTTCCTAAAATTTCTAAAGTTTTTTTAACTATGGATAAACCTAAACCAGTTCCACCATAAGTTCTATTAATTTCAACTGAACCTTGACTGAAACTTTCAAAAATAGTCTCTTGTTTGTCCTTTGGAATTCCTATTCCATTGTCTTTTACTTCAAAAGATAGGGTAGTTTTTTCAGCTTCTGTACTTGTATTTTTTACGGTTAGCCAAACATCACCATTTCTACTAAATTTAATAGCATTATTAACTAAATTAATTAAAATTTGAGAAATTTTTGTTGGATCACCTTTTATGTTAGGGTCAATTGAAGGATCAATTACTAAATGAAATTTTACATTGTTTTCAATTAAATATTCGTTGAAGGATATTTTTATATTTTCAATTAAATCTATTAAGTTAAAATTTAATATTCTCTACCAAAATTTTGTCAGATTCTAATCTATTAATTTCTAAAATGTCATTAATAAATGTCAATAAATATTTTCCAGAAAATTCAAGTGATTTTAAATAATTTAATTGGTTTGATTTTGGTTTTTCATTTAAAAGAATATAAGTAATTCCATTAATTGCATTTAAGGGCGTTCTTAATTCATGACTTACGGTTGCTAAAAATTCGGCTCTAGCTTTATTAGCTTGTTCGGCTTTGTCTTTTTCTATCGTTAATTCTTTATTTTTTTCTTTTAAAAGTTTTATTGGTACTTATTCTTATCTTATTATTTTTAAATAGTTGATAAACTTAATAAAGATAAAATGGAAATTAAGGCAATACTAAGAATACCAATAAGCTTTGAAAAACGAATAGATTTTTCCTGACTTTTTTTCTCTTTGTCAAGTTGTTCAATGGTTTTTAATTGTTTGTCAAACTGAATTTTGTCAAAGGTGTTTTCTGATAAAGTATGTGAATAATAAGTATCGAGAGAATCGATAATGCTTATCATATTTTTCTAAATATATTTGAGATTTTTCAAATTGCTTTGTTTTTTTGTAAGTTTCGCTTAATTGTTTTAAAATTTTCTTTTCTAATTGAATATTTTTTGCATGAAGAGAATTCATTTTTAAAGCAATTTCAAAATTTTTAATTGCTTTTTGATAGTTATTTCTAAGATTTTCAATTTCACCTATTTGGTAATGTGCTTCAATTTTAGTTTCAATAAAAGTATCATTTGATAAATTTGTAATTACCGAATTAAAAATACTTTTAGCTTTTTCAAAATTACCTTTATTCTTTTGGATAATTCCTTTCTGAATATTGATTAAAGCAATAGCATCTGGGTAATTAAGAGCGGTATAAATTTCTCCAGATTTTTAAAATAGACTTCTGAAAGATCAGTTTTATTTTCTCTAAATAACATTTTCCTAGATTATAATAGGCTAAAGCTAAGTTTGTTTGTGGATTTTTTTTATCATATTGATTAATGCTTCTAATATAATTTTCAATTGCAGTATCTATTTTTCCTAAATCATAATAAATATTCCCTAAAACTATATAGCAATTAGGCAGTTTCTCATTTATCTTTTTTGTTTGGCATATTCTATTGCTTTTTCTGCATAAAGTATAGCTTTATTAAAAGAGTGTTTATCTTCTTTATTGAATGTTGCAATCTCTAAATAATAATCAATACTATCATTTATTTGAATTGTTTCCTTTAAAAGCGACTGTGAGTGACTAAAAATAAAGAAAAATAAAAAAGCTATTGAAATGCTTCTCATTCAAAAGTGAATTTAATTAGGTTAAACAGTTCTAAACAAAAGTATGTTTTTTTTTTAAAAGGAAAAGCTAAACTAGTTAATAAACATTTTTTTTAGTTAAAAAGTCGATTAAGTCAATTAATCTTGAAGAATAACCAATTTCATTATCATACCAACCCACAATTTTTACCATTTTATCAATAACTGACGTTAGTTGAGAATCAAACAAACAAGAATTTGGATTACCTATTATGTCAACTGAAACAATTGGGTCTGCTGTATAATCTAAAATACCTTTTAAATGTGTTGTTGCCGCTTTTTTGAAAGCATTATTTATTTCTTCAATACTAACTTGTCTTTTTACATTTAAAGTAATATCAGTTAAAGAACCATCTGGTACAGGAACTCTTATACCGCAACCACCTAATTTACCTTCTAGTTCTGGAAAAATTTTGGTTAGAGCTTTTGCAGCACCAGTTGTTGTAGGAACTATAGATTGTGAAGCTCCACGAGCTCTTCTTAAATCTTTATGCGGTTGGTCGTGTAAGCTTTGATCAGTTGTATAAGAATGAATAGTTGTAATATAAGCTTGTTCAATTTCACATAATTCCTGAATCACCTTAATCATAGGAGCTGCATTATTTGTAGTACAACTTGCGTTTGAAATAATCGTTTCAGAACCATCAATAATAGATTCGTTTACACCAAGAACAACGGTTTTAATAACATCGTCTTCTGGTGGAACTGAAAGGATGACTTTTTTGGCTCCAGCTAAAACATGTTCATGAACCGTTTCCCAAGTTTTAAATTTTCCAGTACATTCAATTACAAAATCAATTTGTAATGATTTCCAATCTAAGTTTTTGATTTCTTTTTCATGAAAGAATAGAAACTCATTATTTTCAACTGAAATAGTTTCATTGGTAAACCCAACTTTTTGTTTTAGAACACCATGAATACTGTCGTATTTAAGCAAATGACTCATTGTTTTGGTGTCTGCAATATCATTAATTGCAACAACTTCTATAGTAGGATGGTTGAGTAATAATCGGAAAACATTTCGACCTATTCTTCCAAAACCATTAATAGCAATTCGTGTAGATTTCATATATGTAAAATTTATTTTTTTGTGGTCATATATGTTATCTCCTTTTTACTTATAGGTTTTTGCATGTGCAAACTTATTTTTAATGTCGATTTCATCAGAAAAAATTAGACTGTAAAAGTAAGGAATTTATTATATTTGTTGGGTAGCCAAAGTTATATAATTTGGTAACTTATAAATTTCTTATACTGCATTGAATATGAGACACCAACAGCTTTTTTCAGCTTTATTGATTTGTTCGCTATTATCTATTTCTAGTTTGTTTTCCCAAAACAAAACAAAAAATGTCAATTCTAAAATTGAAAAAGTAATTGTTTTTCAGAAGGAGCTCAAGTTACAAGAAAAGCAAAAACTTCATTTGAAGCAGGAAAGACCGAATTAGTTTTCCAAGGGATTTCTCCCAAAATAGACAAACAAAGTTTACAGGTAAAAGGTGCTGGGAACTTTACTATTCTTTCAGTTATTCACCAAAATAACTTTCTGAATACTCAGAAAAATAGAAACGAAATCACAAAAATTGAAGCCGACAAAAGAAATTTAACACTTAAGAAAACTACAGAAACTAATGTCTTGACCATTCTTCAAAATGAAGAAAATATTTTAGCAAAAAACCAAGTGATTGGAGGAACAAATGAAGGTTTAAAAACAGCCGATTTAAAAGAAGCAGTTGATTTCCATAGACAACGTTTAATTGATTTGGTCAAACAAAAAACAGAAGTTTCACAAAAAATTACTTCAATAGATAGTTCATTAGTAAAATTAGACAAACAATTAAAAGCCCTAAATAATTCAGACGAAACGGCAACGAGCGATATCGTGGTAACTGTTTCTGCTAATTCTAGTGTGAGTAATGCGTCTTTCGAAATAAATTATTATGTCTATAATGCAGGTTGGTATTCCAATTATGATTTGCGTGTTGAAGATGTTACAAAACCAATTGACTTATTGTTTAAAGCGAATATTTTTCAATCCTCGGGAGAAGATTGGAAAGATGTAAACCTGTCTATTTCAAGTGGAAATCCTACAGAAAGTGGAGTTGCACCAACAATCAATCCGTGGTATTTGAATTTGAACCAAAGAAGAACACCTCAAAACACAGTTCAAGCTTATGGACAATTAATTGGGAATACAGTCTCTGGAAGAGTTATCGATTCAAATGGATATCCTTTACCAGGTGTTAATATTATTATAAAAGGAACATCTATCGGAGCACAAACTGATTTTGATGGAAATTATACTATAAAAGTGCCTAATATAAACAGCGTCTTAGATTTTAATTACATAGGATACGAAAATGTTAGTGTTCAAGCCACAAATAAAACAATGAATATTACTATGAAAGAGAATGTTCAACTTATGGAAGTTGTTGTAGTAAGTGGATATTCATCGAAAAAATCAAAACGAAACAAAGATGAAGAAGGTTATCTTGATTCAAGTGTTCCAATGGAAATTGCGATAAATTACCAACCAACTACTATTTCTTATGAAATCCAAGTGCCTTATACAGTTTTAAATGATGGAAAAGTTTATACAGCTGAAATTAAAACTTTTAATTTACCAGCACAATACCAATATTTAAGTATTCCAAAAATAGATGCAAATGCTTATCTAACCGCAAAAATAACTGACTGGCAAGATTTGAACTTATTTGATGGTGAATTAAACTTGTTTTTTGAAGGAGCTTTTCTAGGGAAATCCTTATTAGATTTACAAAATGCTTCAGATACATTAGAAATCTCATTAGGAAAAGACAAAGGAATAAGCATTGCTAGGAAACAATTGAAAGAATACAAATCGAAACAGTTTTTAAGTAGTTATAAAACAGAAAGTAGAGCTTTTGAGATTTCAATTAAAAATAATAAATCGTATCCTGTAAATATTGTTGTTTTAGACCAATTGCCCATAAGCGCAACAAAAGAAATCACCGTTCAAGAGGAAGAATACAAAGAAGGAACACTAGCAGAAGAAACAAAAATTGTAACTTGGAAATTAAAAATCCCTTCAAAAACAGAAAAGAAACTCAATATAAAATACAAAGTAAAAAGTCCGAAAAATTCCTCACTAATACTTGATTAAAAAAGGAACTAGTAAAAACTAAAAAGCCTTCAAATTTTTAATTTGAAGGCTTTTTTATTAAACCATTTTAAACGCTTAAACTATCTTAAACTAATTTACAGAATATGTTTCCTGACTTGTCCCCCTTATTTTTTTATTTTTTATAAAACAATCATTTTCAGTTATTTATACTTTTTTTAGTGCTACATTTGTTGCACTAAGGGTCTTAAAATGCTAAAAATTAGAGAAGTTAAAACTGCATCTGGGAAAATAGCAGTTCAAGTATTTTACATACAAAATCGCAAACGAGTTATTGTCAAACATTTTGGTTCTTCCTCTTCTGATGAAGAACTGATCTATTTAAAGCAACAGGCAATTCATTTTATTGAGGATTATTCGAATCAAAATTCACTTTTCCCTAATTCAAAGTCAGGTGCATATTCGTATCTAGAGCAATATGTTTGTATAGGAGTTTACTACCAATTTTTCTATCAAACCATTGAGCGATTGATGGTGCAAATTGGCTTTAATAAACTTGGCTCAAGTTTATTTAAAGATCTTGTTACAATACGAATACTAGGCCCTGCATCTAAACTACGTTCTATAGAAGTTTTAGAAACTTATTTTGGTATTAAACATCGAAGACAGAATTATTACAAGGAAGCAAAAAATGGCTTTCGCTAAAAAATCAGATTCTTGAAAAAGTAAAAGCATTTTCACAAAAAGAATATGAGTTTGATTATTCGTTACTTTTTTATGATGTAACCACGCTTTACTTTGAAACTTTCCAAGACGATCAATTACATAAAACAGGTTTTTCAAAAGATAGTAAATCTCAACAACCACAGATACTCTTGGTTTTAATAGTAAGTAAAGAAGGCTTTCCAATGTCTTTTGATGTTTTTCCAGGTAATACTTTTGAAGGACATACTATTTTACCTGTAATCAAGACATTTATACAACAACATAAGGTAGAACGATTTACCCTAGTGGCAGATGCAGCTATGATAAGTGCTGGCAACATTAGAGAGCTAAAAGAGGCAGGCATCCACTACATTGTAGGTGCAAGGTTAGGTAACTTACCTCAAGCAGTTTTTGAGCAGATAGATGCTAAAATAAACCGCACAGATGGCAATACGATTAGGGTTCAAACAGATCTGATTTGTAGTTTTCCAATACACGATATAGAAAAGATAAATATGAAATGGAAAAGCAAATATTAAAAGCTCAAAATATTATTAAAAGCCCTTCAAAAAAGACCAAAGCTAAATTTGTAAAAGCCAACAGTGAAAAACTTCAGCTCAATGATGAGCTTGTAAAAAAAACCACAAAACTATTAGGAATAAAAGGTTACTATACAGATTTAGATGAGCAAATTGTATCTACAAACATCATCATCGAAAGGTACCACGAACTTTATAAAATTGAACAAGCTTTTAGGGTAGCAAAGTCAGATTTACAAACAAGACCTATATTTCACTTTAAAGAGAAACCTATTCAACTTCATCTTCTAATCTGTTTTATGGCTTTAGTGATCTCAAAACATATTGAAATAAAATCAGAAATATCAATCAAGCGTTTTATTACTGAATTAAAAAAAGTGACTGATGGTTCCATGCTCAATACACTCACAAATAAAGAAGTAATTGTTAAAGGAAAAATAACAAAGACAACGGAAGAAATATTATCGAAAATTGATTTGTTGCATTAAAGTGGACAAGTCAGGATTTAATTTACTTCATCTATTAGAGCAAAGCTCTCTGGTCTCTTTCTACTAAAGGACAAAAAGAGTAGTAAAATGCAGCATTCTATTTCGGTTAAATTTGAACTTTAAATGAAAAATAGCTAATATATATATGTTATCAATATTACTTAAAAACCTCTTAGATTATATAAAAAAATTTTGAAGAATCAACATAGCTTCTTGGATTGTATATTTCGTTTCTTGAATTGCATTTTTGGTTCTTAAATAAACATAATTATTTCTTGTATTGCTTACAATGCTTCTTGAATTATAAGTAATGTTTCTTGAATTGTATATTTTGTTCTTGAAAGAAACAAAACATTTCTTGTATCATAAATAATGCTTCTTGAATTGTATATTTTGTTCTTGAATAGCTTATAATACTTCTTGAATTATATAAAATACTTCTTGGATTAAATAAAGTATTTTTTGAATAATAAAATTGGTTCTTTATTCTAATAAAATACTTCTTAAAAAGTAAATTGTACTTCTTGAAATGGGTGCTTCTAAAAAACTACTCTTTTATCTTCTCAAAAATGTAAGCTCCTTTTGTAGCTCCCCAAACTTGTTTGTCAGCTGCGTCAAAACCTTGATCCCAAGATATAAGTTTGTTTTGAAGTACAGTTACGATTGAAGTAGCATAGGTTGCACCACGAAGTTCACTTGGACAGGTTTTATTGCCTGTTTGTCCTTCAAAATGATTTTTGGCTATTCTTTGTAAAACTACTTCACAGCCTTTTTTTAATTCAATATCAGCTTCGGTTAAATTATCATAAAATGAAGGTGTTGCCCATTTTCCAATCCAGTCTTTTTCACTTTTTATACTATAAATTTCACTTATAAAATGGCCGTTTTTGTTTTGATATACTTTGTAAACTCTTACTCTGTAAGGTTTGTCTTGTTTGTCAAATAAAGCTTGTTCTACAAAAAGATAATTTCCTTTTGTTTTCCAAATAGGTGTCATGTGCAATGAAATGTTGTAATATTCTTTATCTTCTAATGATTGTTTCTCGGAAGAATAATACCCTTGCATGATGTTTACCAATTCTTTAAGATTACCTTTTATTTTATCAGATTTAGTTAATGTCGATTTACAACCGATACTCACTGAAAGTAGTAAAACAAAAATAATCTTTTTCATGATTTTTCTGATTTAGCTATATTTTTTATCATACCACCAAATATAAAAAAATGAAAAGGAACTAGGGAATACCAATACAATCTTCCCCATAAACCTTTTGGTCTAAAAGTGGCTATTTGATGTAAAACATTATCTTCATCAATCCTAAATTCGAGCCATGCTTCTCCAGGTAATCGCATTTCGGCAAAAAGTAATAGTCTTTTTTTATCTCGGTCTGCCAATAATACTCTCCAAAAATCTAAAGCATCTCCGTTATCAATGTGAGTTGGGTGTGTGCGTCCTCTTCGTAAACCAACACCACCAAAAATTTTGTCCATAAATCCTCTTATTTTCCAAAGCCAATTCCCATAATACCAACCTTTTAATCCCCCAATTGACCAAATATTGTCCAAAGTTTGTTCCACATTGGTTACTTTTACTTTTTGGTGATCGGTCAAACAACCAAATTTTGGAATTTGAATAAATTCAGTTAAATTTTTACGAAAACGCCCACTTACTAAACTATCTTTCCAACTAGAAATGACCAAATTTTGTTCGATTTTTAAAAAGGCTAGTTTGATGGCATCTACATAGGAAATAGGTTCTATTTTTAATAATTCTTGTAATTCGTTTTTTTTAGCAATCACCTCAATTTTCATACTATCTACTAAATTTAAGGCTAGTTTATAAGAGGTTGAGGTTACAAAATATAACCAATAAGAGGATAATTTAGGAGTCATTACAGGAACAGTAAAAATCCAATTTTTAAAACCTCTTGTTTTGGCATACAATTGAAGCATTTCTTTATAAGTCAAAACATCAGGGCCACCTATATCAAAAGATTTGTCATAACATTTTTCATGAAGTAAAACTCCCATTAAATATTGAATTACATTTCGAATAGCAATAGGTTGTGTTTTGGTTAAAACCCATTTTGGAGTAATCATAACCGGTAATTTTTCACTTAAATCTCTTATGATTTCAAAAGAAGAACTTCCAGAACCTACAATTATTCCAGCTCTTAAAACGGTAACGTGGTAATTGCCTTTATATAAGATTTCTTCTACGTTTTTTCGAGATTGTAAATGTTTGGACAAATGGTCATCATTAATAATACCACTCAAGTAAATGACTTGTTTGGTTTGCATTTTGTCCATATAACGATTGAAATTTTCAGCTGTTTTAGATTCCATTTCATCAAAAGCAGTAGTGGAAGAAGTCATGGAATGAATTAAATAGTAGGCAACATCTATATTTTGAGGAATACTATCAAAATTAGGTGCATTCAAAAAATCGACTTCCCAAACGGTAATTTGTTTGAAAGTTTCAGCATCAATTCCTAATCGGTTCATGTCTCTTACACAACAAATTACTTCATGTCCTTCAGAAAGTAATTCGGGTAATAAACGTCTGCCTACATAACCATTGGCACCTGTAAGTAATATTCTCATAGATAGAATTTTTCTTAAAGTTACTAAGAAAAATCACTAAACAGAAGTTAAATTGATTGAAATATATTTACTATAGAACTACTTATATATTGTATCCCAATGGCAATTACAATAAAACCAATAATTCTAGAAATAGCAACAATACCAGAAGCACCAAGAATACGCGATAAATAATGGGCACTTCTTAAAATTAAAAAGATAGTAAATGCAACACATAGAATAGCAATACAGGTTGTAATTTTTTGTATTATTTCGGGTTGTTCTTGATACATTGCTATTAATAGAGACATAGAACCTGGCCCAGCTAGCATTGGCATAGCCAAAGGAGTTAGCGCAATATCATTTCTATGCATAGCATCGTCTGTAACTCTTTTATTAACACCTCTTTTTTTAGTGCCATTTCCAGAAAGTAAACTAAATCCAGAATTTACAATTAAAAGTCCTCCAGCTATTCGTAAAGCATTAATACTAATTCCGAAAAATTGTAATACATATTTACCAATAAAATATGAAATAATTAAAATGATGGCTACATTAATGGCTGCCCAAAGTGAAATTCGAGCGCGTTCTTTTTTACTGTCATCTTGTGTAAGTCCTACAAAAACAGGAACGGCTCCTAAAGGATTTAAAACTGAGAATAAAGCGGCAAATACATATATGAATAGTTCCATTATTTTTTTGGCAAAGTAAAAGGTACTTTTTTAGATTGATATTAAAAGAATGTTATTTCAAAGTTATAATTAAATTTTATAAATTTATAAAAAAATAGAAAGAATGAAAACTTTAGTTATAGGAGCAACCACAAATAAAGAAAGATATGCCTATAAAGCAATACATAATTTGATTGGGAAAAGTCATCAAGTAGTAGCAATAGGTGCAAAAAAAGGTACCGCTTTAGATGTTACTATTGAAACAGAAAAAATTCCATTCAAAGGAATTGATACGGTTACTTTATATATAAACCCAAAGATTCAAAGACAATATTATGATTACATCATTTCATTACATCCTAGAAGAGTAATTTTTAATCCAGGAACTGAAAATCCTGAATTTTATACCTTACTTCAAGAAAATAATATTCAATTTGAAGCTTCATGTACTTTAGTCTTGCTTGCTACGAATCAATATTAATCCTAAAAAGGTTAAAAAGCCATTTACAATTAAGATTTCAAACCCAAAATTGAATCCAAACCATACTTCACTGTAATTATTTAGTAAAATTGA
>JAAURU010000063.1 GCA_012032075.1 Flavobacterium sp. | reverse complement strand
AAGCTGGAAGTATTTAACTCATAACAGACAACAGAAAATAGATAACAGATAAGAGAAAACATGAATTTAAACCAAATACATAACATATTCTTCATAGGTATCGGAGGCATCGGTATGAGTGCTTTGGCTCGTTATTTTATGAATATAGGTAAAAATGTAGCGGGTTATGATAAAACTAGAACTCAGTTAACTGCCGAATTAGAAGATTTAGGAATGGAAATTCATTTTGAAGACGATTTGGAGTTGATTGGTAAACCGTTTTTAAATAAAGACAATACTTTAATTATAATTACTCCAGCAGTTCCTAAAAATCATTCGCAATGGAATTACTTTTTAGATAAGGGATTTGAAGTTAAAAAACGTGCAGAAGTATTAGGTTTAATTACAAAAGATACTTTTTGTTTTGCTATTGCTGGAACACATGGAAAAACAACAACATCAAGTATTTTAGGACACATTTTATATGAAAGTGGAGTTGATGTTACTGCTTTTTTGGGCGGAATTGTAGAAAATTATAATTCGAATTTAATAGGTAATGGAAAAACTGTTACAGTTGTAGAAGCAGATGAATTTGATCGTTCGTTTTTACATTTGCATCCTAATTTAGCTTGTATAACTTCAATGGATGCGGATCATTTAGATATTTATGGAGATGTAGCTACAATTGAAGCTTCCTTTATAGAATTTGCTAATAAAGTAAAAGCAAAAGACTTATTTGTTGCCAATGGCTTGCCATTAGAAGGAAACACAATCGGAATTAATGAAAAAGCTGATTTTTCTGCTCAAAATATTCGTATCGAAAACGGATTTTATGTTTTTGATATTAAAACAAATAATGAGTTGATTAACAATATTAAATTTGGTTTACCTGGGCATCACAATTTATCAAATGCCTTAATTGCTTTTGCAATGGCAAAAAGTTATGGTGTTGAAAATACTAAAATTAGCGATGCTTTAGCTACGTTTAAAGGAGTAAGAAGACGTTTTTCTTTTCAAATTAGAGAAGAAAAATTGGTTTACATCGACGATTATGCACATCATCCTACCGAAATAAATGCAGTATATCAAGCCGTACGAGAATTGTATCCAAACAAGAAAATTGTTGCCGCTTTTCAACCGCATTTGTTTTCAAGAACAAAAGATTTTGTAGAGGGTTTTGCAGAAAGTCTTTCAAAATTCGATAAAATAATTTTATTAGACATCTATCCAGCTAGAGAATTACCTATAGAAGGAGTAACTTCTCAATGGTTGTTAGATAAAATAGAAAATGCGAATAAAAGTTTGTGTACCAAAGAAGCGTTACTAGAAACTTTTAAAAATGAAACAGCAGAAATATATGTAACTATTGGTGCGGGTGACATAGGTGAAATGGTAAAAGAAATTAAAAAAATATTGTATGAAAAAGTTTAATTGGCAAAATATCCGATTGGTACTTATACTAGGTGTAATGGTGTTTTTATATTCCTTTTCAGCTGTAAGGAATAGTAATAGAGCGCTAAAAAATGTAGCAATATCTTTTGAAGGAGAAAAAGAAAATTTGTTTATAACTCACGAAATAGTTAATAACTTGTTGATACAAAATTTTGGTGGCACATTAAGAATTAAAAAAGATGAAGTAGATTTGAAGTCTTTAGAAACTGCTCTTAACAAACATGAATTAATTGAAAAAGGTGAGATTTTTTCAACTATAGATGGTTCTCTAAATGCAAGCGTAAAACAAAAGACCCCAATTGTACGATATGTATCAGGAAATACCATGTATTATCTTGATAGTAAAGGTACTAAAATGCCTTTGTCTGAAAATTTTTCAGCGAGAGTTCCTATAGTTGTAGGGAATATTGACGAAAATAAAAAGGCAAATTATGTTGATTTGTTTAACGAAATTGCAAAAGATAATTTCTTGAAAAAGAATATAACAGGTGTTGAAATTTTACCTAGTGGTAGCGTAATTTTAACCAACAGAAATTATGATTATAAAATAATTTTTGGGAAACCAATATATGTTGAAAAAAAGCTTAAAAATTATAAAGCCTTTTTTTATCATGCAATAAAAGACACATTGATTAAAAATTATAAGGAAGTAAATGTCATGTTTACAGAACAAGTAGTTTGTAAGAAATAGATTGAATTATGAACAAAGACAATATTGCAGTAGGATTAGACATCGGAACTACGAAAATCGTAGTAATGATTGGTAAGAAGAATGAATACGGAAAATTGGAAATCCTTGGAGTAGGAAAATCCAAAAGTCTTGGTGTGCATAGAGGTGTTGTAAATAATATTACGCAAACCATTCAATCCATTCAACAAGCTATAGTAGAAGCCGAAGGAAATTCAGGTTACAAAATTAACGATGTTGTAGTAGGAATTGCAGGTCAGCATATACGTAGTATTCAACATAGCGATTATGTAAGTCGTCAAAATGCAGATGAAGTAATAGGAGAATCAGATATTGATGCTTTAATTGGTCAAGTACACAAATTAGCAATGCTTCCAGGAGAAGAAATTATCCATGTATTGCCACAAGAATTTAAAGTGGACGGTCAAGCCGAAATAAAAGAACCTATAGGAATGTATGGAGGTCGATTAGAATCGAGTTTTCATGTGGTGGTTGGTCAAGCGGCTTCAATTCGTAATTTAGGACGTTGTGTAAAAAGTGCTGGATTGGAATTATCAGGTTTAACACTAGAACCATTAGCTTCTGCCGATGCAGTTTTGAGTCAAGAAGAAAAAGAAGCAGGTGTTGCTTTAATAGATATAGGTGGTGGAACAACCGATTTGGCTATTTTTAAAGATGGGATTATTCGTCACACAGCTGTTATTCCCTTTGGTGGAAACGTAATTACAGAAGATATTAAAGAAGGTTGTTCAATCATTGAAAAACAAGCCGAATTATTAAAAATACGTTTTGGATCCGCTTGGCCAGGAGAAAATAAAGACAATGAAATTGTTTCGATTCCAGGTTTAAGAGGTAGAGAGCCAAAAGAAATTTCTCTAAAAAACTTGTCAAAAATTATTCACGCAAGAGTTGTAGAAATTATTGAACAAGTATATGCTGAAATTAAAGTATATGGTCATGAAGACCCAAAAAGAAAATTAATTGCAGGAATTGTATTAACAGGAGGTGGTTCACAATTAAATCACATCAAGCAATTGGTAGAATATATTACAGGAATGGATACTCGTATTGGTTATCCAAACGAACATTTAGCGGGTAATTCAGATGAAGAATTATCAAGTCCATTATATGCAACAGCAGTTGGATTAGTTATGAACAGTATTCGTAATAATACTAAAAGTGCAACACCTTTAGTAGAAATGAAAAAGCAAGAGCCTGTTTTTATACCTCAAAATGTAATTGAGGAGGAAGAAGAACGCCCAGTAGAAACTAGTAAACCAGAAACTACTGAGAGCAAAGTCAAAAAGTCATTTTTTGACAAGTATATAGAAAAGATTAAAGAGTTTTTAGACAACGCAGAATAAAAAAGTACAACCATGGAAGATTTCACAAGCATTTCATTCGATTTACCAAAAAACCAATCTAACGTTATAAAAGTTATTGGAGTAGGAGGAGGAGGAAGCAATGCCATCAACCACATGTTTAAACAAGGTATTAAAGGAGTTGATTTTATCGTTTGTAATACCGATTCACAAGCACTTGAAAACAGTTCAGTGCCTAATAAAATTCAGTTAGGTGTAAGTCTTACCGAAGGGCTTGGTGCTGGAGCTAATCCAGAAGTAGGTCAACAATCTGCCATTGAAAGTATAGCTGAGCTAGAAAAAATGTTAGATACTAACACAAAAATGCTTTTTATAACTGCTGGAATGGGTGGTGGTACAGGTACTGGTGCTGCTCCAGTAATTGCTCAGTTAGCAAAAGAAAGAGATATTTTAACGGTTGGTATTGTAACAATTCCATTTCAATTTGAAGGAAAGGTACGTTCTGAACAAGCCATGTTAGGAGTAGAAAGACTACGTAAACAAGTGGATTCTTTAATAGTAATCAATAATAATAAATTAAGAGAAGTATATGGAAATCTTGGTTTCAAAGCTGGATTTTCAAAAGCAGATGAAGTTTTAGCAACTGCAGCTAGAGGAATTGCAGAAGTTATCACACATCACTACACACAAAATATCGATTTAAAAGATGCTAAAACAGTATTAGCAAATAGTGGAACTGCTATTATGGGTTCTGCAACAGCAACTGGAGAGGAAAGAGCTAAAAAAGCAATTGTGAGTGCTTTAGATTCTCCATTATTAAACGATAATAAAATTACAGGAGCTAAAAATGTACTTTTATTAATTGTTTCTGGAACATCAGAAATTACGATTGACGAAATTGGAGAAATCAACGATTTCATTCAAACAGAAGCAGGTTATAATGCAAACATCATTATGGGTGTTGGTGAAGATGAAAGATTAGAAGATGCTGTAGCGGTAACAATTATTGCAACTGGTTTCAATATAGAGCAACAAGCTGAAATTGTAAATTCTGAACCTAAGAAAATTATACACTCTTTGGAAGACGAACAAAAAATAGTACATGATTTAACTAATAAAGCCATTGCAAATATGGTAGTAGATCAACCTATTTTTGAATCGGAAGTTGTGAAAAATGAGAAGCAAACCGTAGTAAATGAAGTAACAGAAAAAAAAGTAGTTTATAATTTAGAGGCAGAAGAAGAGGTTAAATTTGAAATTCAAAATGTAGTTCCAGCAATGGATTTAATTCCTACAACCGCTTTTTGAAAGATATTGATGTAACATTTGAAGTGGTTGCTGCAAATGTTGCTCCTACATTCGAAATTATCACACCTCAAATAAGAGAAATTGAAGTAATAGATCCAGAATTTGTGGTTCAAAAAGAAGCTTTCTCATTTTCATTAGATTTATTTGAAGCACCAAAAACTGAAGTTAAAAAAGAAGGAACACAACAAGTAATTTTCGATTTAACAACCGAAACAAGACAAATGGAAGTAAAAGATCCTATCAATGTTGTTCCTTATACAGAAGTTAGTAAAGAAGGTGTTGTAAAATATTCATTAGAAGATTATTTAGAGAAAGAAGAGGAGCTGTTGTCATTTAAACCAGTAACTGCAATTGAAGAAGAGCTAGTAGATGAAGAATTAAATTTTGAAGTAAAAAATCGGTAAGTCCTACTTTCGAAAGTGCTGCAAATTTAGATAACGATTCTCCATTTGAAATGACCATTGAAGAAACACTAAAAGCACGTTCAGAAGAACGTAAACGTAAAATGAAAGAATTCAATTATAAGTTTAATAATACAGCTTATATTGATGAAATCGAAAAAGAACCAGCTTACAAAAGAATGGGTTTAGATGTAACATCTCCACCTAATACTACAAATAACCAATCAAGAATGTCTTTAGGGAAAGACAGCAATGATGATTTACAGTTGCGATCAAACAATTCATTCTTGCACGATAACGTGGATTAAATCTACATAAACTAACCTAACCTTAAGTCCCGAAAAGTTAAATTTTCGGGATTTTTTTTACTATTTTTGCACAAGATTTTTTTGAACCTTATTCCAGCTATCCGTTCTATCTTTTTAATTTTTGTCATCCTGAACCTTTCGAAGAACAAAAATTAAAAAGGATGCCACTACTATCTGGGGTAAAACAAAATCGAAGTTAATAACTTACAAAGAATAACAAACAACAAAAAACCGATAACAAAAAATAAAAAATATGAGTTTAGAAGTAAAAATCATGGAGCAAATGAAAGAAGCCATGAAAGCAAAAGATGCAGTTGCATTAGAAGCGTTAAGAGCCATTAAAGCAGCTATCATACTGGCAAAAACAGAAAGTGGAGCAGGTGATACTTTATCAGAAGCAGATGAAATTAAAATGTTGCAACGTTTAGTTAAAATGCGTAAAGACAGTGTAGAAATATACACAACTCAAGGACGTAGCGACTTAGCAGAGCCAGAATTAGCGCAAATTGCAGTAATTGAAAAATTCTTACCAGCCCAATTATCAGAAGGAGAAATAGAAGCTATCATTCAAAAAATTATTGCTGAAACAGGAGCATCAGGTATTGCTTCAATGGGAAAAGTAATGGGATTAGCTTCTGCACAATAGGAGGACAAGCAGAAGGAAAAGTAATTTCAGGAATAGTAAAAAAACTATTAGTATAAGTACGAGTTACAAGGTATGAAGTAAAAAGGTTAAAACCTCGTACCTCGTACCGTACCTCGTACTTCTTACTTAGATTGGCCTCGTAGTTCAACTGGATAGAATGACGGATTTCGGCTCCGTTGGTTGCAGGTTCGAACCCTGCCGAGGTCACTAAAGTGATATGTTTTATTAGGTTTAGTAAATATTTTAGTCAACATTTAGTTAACGAAAGTTAGTTGGTTAACATTGAATTTTTTTTATAAAATAGTTCTCATAGAATTTATTATGCATAAGTTTAAGATTACCAACTTTATTAATTTTTTTATTTTCAAAATCGTATTTTTGATAATAATTCTAAACCATTTTAGAAATTATTGGTTTGCCTCCGTAGTTGTGAATTGCTTTCAAAATTGTATTTTAGCTTATAATTCCCAACCTTCTATAAGTGATTTAAGTGTGATTTAAGTTGTGAATTGCTTTCAAAATTGTATATGACGCTTATAATTCCCAACATACCGTGATTTAATCATTTGATATATTGGAAGTTATAAGCTTTTTTAGAAACTAAAAAATGAGTGGTTTAGATTGTCATAGTGAAGAACATCAAGTGTTTTTACAATTCTAAAATAATTCTAGTTGTTGCGATGGTTTTTCTGTTGCAATTGGTTTTTTCCCATGGAAAAGCTCCATCATCCCAAATTGTTTATCAGTTATTTGCATAACCCCAATTTTTCCATGTTCAGGAAGACTGTTTTTAATTCTTTTGGAGTGTACATCAGCATTTTCTCTACTTGCACAGAAACGCATATAGATTGAAAATTGAAACATAGTAAAGCCATCGTCTAATAAATTCTTGCGAAAAGCACTAGCAATTTTACGCTCTTTTCGAGTTTCTGTAGGTAAATCAAAAAATACTAATATCCACAAACTTCTATATTGATTTAAACGTGTGTAATGTTCGTCATACATAAATAGGGTATAAAATTTTTCTAGCCGTTCCTACAAAACATTCATTTAAGGAACTTGTAGTTCTGCTCATAGCAACCATTAATGGGCTGTTTTTCCCATCGATTAAAACATCTATACTAGCAATACTTAATAGTTGTTTTTTAATTTCAATAGTTAATTCTTCAACAATATCTTCTGTCTCCATTATATGACATACTATTAAATCAACATAAGGTCGATAAGGTTCCATAATATCATCCGCAAGACAATAAGCATTATATTTGTTTCGATGAAAAATGCCAAGTGTAGGTAACATTCCAGAACTTACTATTGCTCTTGCTGTAATTGCTCTTAGAATAGCATAGCCATAATTTAATAAATTATTTGGAGGTAAACCTTGCTGACCTCGGTAAAAAACACTATTATCTCTAGTAAGTATTGAAGAAAGACTTTGCCAATAAAAAACAGCAGCTCTTGATTCGTGATTTAAAGCATCTCCTGAACTCACTTCTTTTGCCCATAATTCCATTTTCCTACAAGGGATTCCTTTTTCTTTTAACAAACCTGCTTGATTTATTATTTTTGCATTAATAGTTTGTTGCCATAAATTTTTCTTGAGGGGAATAGATGCATTTATTTGATTTTTAAAGCGTTCACTCTGTTCTGTGTGACCATTTAAAGGCATCAATAATCCTATTGGTAAATGATATTGGTCGCAATTTATTAAAGCTACATTATTATTAGTTTTTCTAGCAAACCATTTGTAATGGTAATTTGTTGATTCTCTAAAACTATAACTCCAATATCTTCAATAGCGACGGTTTTTGTCTCTTGTTCCTTATCAGGATAAGAGATAACAATTTGCTGATTTTTGGTGCTTAAATAAACTGGATTGCCGAAAAAAAGAGTTCGTTTTATCATAATTAATATTCTCCAATTTGTACAATTTGACCTAAATGATTTATACGAACTTTAATGATTTCTTCAAAATAAGGCAAGCTTTTTATCGATTTATAGGTAATATCTTTAAGTTCTTTTGAATCGTTTAAAGTAGTTTCTAAGTGATGCCTAAAGACGTAGTCTCTAACAGATGTATTCCCATATTCTACTTTTGAAAACTTCTGAACACGAAACAGGTTTTTACTTATTAATTCTTTATTTTCAGTATTGTTTAAATCAATTTCTTTAGGTTTAAAATCATTAGAAGGGAATATAAAAAATTCATTTTGTTTTATCGAAAATAAAAACTTCCAGCCTTTTTCATGATTTTTATTGATAATTGACAATCCTAGATTGTTACGGGTAACAGCATCAAAAAATGAAATCACTTCATCTTGCAAATTTCCTTTTTCATCGCGGTAAATAGCTACATGATGATTGTTTCCAGTACTTACAAAATCTACTGGGATTGTATTGCCGTTTTCATTTAAAATCTCGTTACCAAAATGGTCTTTTTTAGTATGTAAAGCAAGTGCATTGCTAATACCACTAATGGTAACTCTTTTTATTGCAATCCCTTTTTCTTTGTTTTGCCAAATTGGGTTTTCTTCAAGATTTGAAAATGCTTTTTTAGGGTCATTATCAAACTCAATTAATCTATTTTGAAGAATTGTTTTTAATCCAATATCAATTACTTTATCAATACTTTTAGCATCTTTAAAATTATCAGGAGTAATATCTTTTCGTATCGTATAGCTTTCTTCTAACCAAACAGTTTTTACTTTTTCAGGTATCGTAATTGTTTTTTCTTTATCAATGTAAATAGGGTTTTTAGTTAAACTGTTTTTTCCTGTAAAAGCTTTTTTAGAATCATTACCATTTTCTGCTAAACGAATAATTAAAGCCTCACGGTATTGCTTTTTTGCTACTTTATTAATGTTTTCTAATGTAAAGTTTGCATTTATTTTTTCTTCTTTAGTAATATATTGCTGTAATTGTCCATACACTGTTTCTTTGTGTAATTGTCCTCGAGGTGTAAGTTGTGTTTTTTGGTTTGTACCTACACCTTTTTTGGTAATATTTTTATTATTAGTAACTACTTTGTTTTTTGCTTTATAAGAAATCAAAATACCTTCCAATTGTTTTTTTACTTCTTCTCTAAAGTGAGGCATAGGCTGAATAAATAAAAGCTTACCATTTTTGTCTTTTTTTAAATACTTAGCTTCAATTCCTAAAATAGATTTTGCTTTTTTATCTTCTTGTAATCTACTATTTAGATTATTCAAGTATTGTATATAAACTGGTTTTGTGAATGCTACAGTAATAGCATCCATAGCATGATGACGATGGTCATTTCGCTTTGTCCAATCTTTAATTTTATATAAGCGTTCACCATTTTTTCCTTTTTCTTCAAATGTTAAACCTAATTTATTATATTTCTCCCAATTAAGCTCTTTCATTACATCTACTAATTGCCAATCATTTCTTAATTTATCAGTAACACTTCCAATTGTTGCAGTTACATTTCTTGAAACTTCGAGTAATATTTCTTTGGCTTTTTTTACTATATATTGTGTTTCTCTCAATTGTCTTTCTATAAAGCCTTCTGGAATTTCATTATCTGCCATTAGTAATTTATTTTGTTTGGTTCTACTAATTTTTCCAAACAAACTTTTAACTCTCTTCTCATATTGGTCAAACTCTTCTGTAGATAATTTTTCCTGTAAAAATGAATAAGCAGTTTTATTGCTTTTATCTATATTTAATTGACGCTCACAAATTGTTTTATTAGAAAAACTATCATCAAACAATCTTGATTTAGGAATAATATGCTCAATGTCATACTCTTTAGTGAATAGTTTTGAAGGTTCAATTATTTTTCCAGTATAGATTGAAATTCCGTCAGTTTCTTTCCAAAGTTTGTATCTAATTATATCATTTCTTGTCACTCTTTTAATTCCATATTCAGTATGTAATAATTTTCTGATTTGCTCATGTTCAGCTGTGCTTTTATTGATAGCTTTTGTCATTTCACTTCGCTGTTCATTATTATTTTTCAATTCACGAGCGAGTTCTATACGAATTTCATCAGGTTTACCCATTTCAGGGTCTTCTATTATAACATTAATTACATTAATCATTTGATTTAGAATTTTCTCAACTACAGGATTTCTTAAGCTATTTTTCTTGAGTAAATCTAATGTTTGTTTTAGTTGTCTATTTTGGTTTTCTTCTACAGTTAATGATGAAGAATGGTTATAACCGACTAATAAACAAGCTTTATCATAGGTATGTCCGTCCTTCAAATGAGGTAAGATTTTCTTGATAGCTTTTGCACTTAGACCTCCATAATCAGCTTGAAGGTCTAAATTCAATAAAAATGGAGTATGTTCTATTTTAAAACCAAATTTCTTAATTAGAGATTCTTTTAATTTATCATCTTCTTCTGCCGAATATAATAAGTGCCACAATTGATAATAGGATTGTTTGTCAAAATTATTCCCTTGGATTGCTGGATTGAAACTAAATATAGTTGAATCTATATTTAATATTTCAAATATTGAAGTAATGGCTTCTTTTATTTCTGAGGGATTCATTTTTGAAAAATCCATTTCATAACCTTCCATTTCAAGTATTTTTTCAAATACTTTATAAATAGCTGTATTAGTTCTGTTTCCTTCAATTTTTTTGAAATTAACAATATAATTACCTTTTTTTTAGTTCGCAAAAAGTTAGCATTTGGACATCAGTCATGTTTTCTCTAAATTGTAATTCTTTAGCAATTAAGTTTTTCAAATCTTCACTTAACTCAAATACTTCTTTAGTAGCTTCATTTTTAACTTCAATATTGTTCAAATTTTGCCAAATTCTAAATTCCTGAAATAAAGGAGATGATTTAGGAATTGCTTTATGTCCTTTTTCAAATTCACAATTACTTATTAAATGCTTCTGAGATTTTAATTTTCTTTGATAAAAAATAGTAATATCTTTAATTTCCTTTTTAAGTATATCTGTTAATTCAGTATAATGTTTAGATTGTCTCTCCCAAATGATTTCAAATTCATCTAAATAATCTTGACGATAGAATACTTGATTTTTTAATTTTGAATGTGGATTATTTTGTAATTGTTTATAAAGATATTGTCCAACAGTTTGCTTATTAAAATAAAGTTCTTTACTTCTATCACTTATTGCTCCTAAATAACCACTTGATTGATTTAATTTGATTGTTAATTTCAGTAATAATGTAGGCTAAAATTTTCAAATCAAGTTCAGTTTTTAAAGCGTCATCCCTCCATTTATAATGTTGCAATTTTATTTCTTCTCTATTTCCCTTATTTTCCGATAATTCTATTTTTAAAATTTTTGTAAAATATTGAGAAGTTTGAGTTCTTGATTTACCTATAATTTGTTCTAATAATTTGTCATTTATTACTTCTGAATGATAAGGATTCTGAAATTTTATGATTCTCTCTAATTCTTTCTGTAAATCGGAACGATAAAAATCAGGAATAAACTTTCCCCCATTCAGTAATGAATTATAAGCCCATTGTCCAGAAGTTAAATTATTTTCAAAAATTTCTTTAGCAATTTTCATTCCATCAATAGCACTACCTTCCTCAAGAGTTTTTGCCTTCCGACTACTTTTATACCCTCTTTTTTTATTAAGCATTTAACAAAACCCTAACAAATTCTTCTTTTTGTTAATTTGCTCATTAACAGCTTTGTCCCTTAGTTGATAAGAAGAAAAAGTAGATGAAGTACCATTTCTGCATAAGCAAAATTTTCAGGAATAAACTGTATTTTTTTAAAGATGTCTAACAAAGCATCTCTTCGTAATTTAAAACGTTGCAATCCTCTTCTCGCTCCACGTTTTAAAGTCCTATCTGCATTTATAGATATGGTATTACCTTTTTTGAAATCAGTTTCTTCATCAGTTGTAAGTGGCACTATCCTAACTCCTGTGTTTACTATTGAGGAAAGCTCTTTTTCATTCTCTGCTTCGTTTATAAATGACCAACCTATAGAGGTAGTGCCTAAATCTAATCCTAATATTTTTTTCATCC
>JAAURU010000062.1 GCA_012032075.1 Flavobacterium sp. | reverse complement strand
GGTGTACTCCAGCCGATTCTAGTTAGACCGAACGGCGACGGCTTCATCCTGATCGCTGGCGCGCGGCGCTTGCGAGCCGCCAAGCTCGCGGACTGCGCCACGATTCCCGCTCGCGTCCTAGAACTCGATGACGCGGCAGCGGATGAAGCGACCATCATCGAGAACCTCCACCGGGAAGACATCCATCCACTCGATGAAGGCGAGCAACCGATCCTCGATCACCTTGTGATAGTCCTGCCCGCGCGCATAGCGCGCGACCTCGATTGCATCACTTCTGCCTTCTGCCTTTCTTTTGCCTTTTGCAAATTTGGCGATCAAAAAACCGACTAGTGCAAAGACAATGCCCTTAGTCGGCGAAATGATTTCAGCGATTAAATTGCTGTTAGTTAGTTTTTATTAAAGTATTTTTGTGCTTGTGCCAAAGCAGCACTACCAATATTAAATACAGCCCAGCTAGCAGCGATCGCCAGAGGTGCTACTACGATTATTACACGCCAATCCATAACTCTATTTCTCCTTGACAGCTATTAATTTATTTAAAAGGTTTATTGATTTTAGAATAATATTTTGATATTTCTAAACAATAACATAATTTGTAATTTAAATTTCTAATTTCTAGTTTCTAACTTCTAAATTAGTATATCACTTTCCAAGTCCGATTTTTCTATTGTAATTTCATAACCTAATTTTTTTACCATTTCAACAACTAGGTTTTTGTACCAATTCTCACTTTTTGGATGAATGTATATTTTTTCTATTAATTGGTCAATTACTACATCTATTTTTAAACCATCATTTATAGCAATTGAAGCTTTACTGGTGTCTGATATAATTCTAATTTCTCTTTCATATTGAAAACTTTTTCGTTTGAATAAGAATGGAAAAAAAGTATCTTCAAAAGGAATGTATTCTTTTTTATAGTCGATGTAATTAACTTCACCTATGTATTGCTCGAAATGTTTTTCGGCTTTTAAAGCTTCTTTAAGTCTGCCAATAGTCGATTGAATAGCTAATCCTTCATTGTTCTTGGTGAAAATTTGCCACATGGCAAAGGATTCATATTCATTAGCATGCCAACTACTTATAACCACTCGTTCGCGATGTGATTTATAATAATCTAAAAATTTCGGATTGTTTGCTGCAATTTTTTTGATTTCTTCATAAGTAGGTTCTGAAAAAGTGCCTTCATATTGGTCTTCAAATTTATCCGAACGCGACATAAAGAGTTTTTGCGATAACAACATGTCTAAAAACTTGGATAAATCCAAATATTTCCAAACTGCAAGATTGTCGTTTTCTGATAAAGTAATTTCAGGACTTTTTATATACATATACTTAATGTATTTAACTCAAAAGTACTAAATTTTGAAGTAGTAATTAACTTGATTTAATTAACTTTTGTCCAAATTTCCGTTCGACCTAATAAAGAAAAACCTATATAACCTCTTACTTTCAATTTATTACCTTCTTTTTTAATATTGCAACTGTAAGTTTTTCCAGATTCTGGGTCATATATTTTTCCGTTTTCCCAAATGTTTTCATCAGCATTAAATACAAAACTAGAAATGATTTGCAAACCTATAATTGGATTTTTATGTTTGCTTTTATCAGGATTGTTTACATCAAGTGCTATTCCTCCATCACGAATTGGATTCTTCAGCCAAACTATTTTTCCATAGTATTTTCCATTAGACTTGAAAATCTCTACTTTTCCATTATCATCACCAGCTGTTAGCCAAGTTCCTACAATATCATCTGGATTATTGCCAAGTGTTGTAAAGGCGGTAAAAACATTGGCAAACAAAAATAAAACGAGTAAATTTAAAATATGATTTTTCTTCATAGCTATTTATTCAAAAGATTGTAAGTTTACTAAATTGGCATAGATTCCATTTTTAGCTAATAATTCGTTATGAGAACCTTGCTCTACAATTTGTCCTTTTTGCATTACTACAATAGTATCTGCTTTTTGAATGGTCGAAAGACGGTGCGCAATTACAATTGAAGTTCTATTTTGCATCATGTTTTCTAGAGCAATTTGCACTAATTTTTCACTTTCTGTGTCCAATGCAGATGTTGCTTCATCTAAAATCATAATAGGAGGATTTTTCAAAACGGCTCGTGCAATTGATAAGCGTTGTTTTTGACCACCAGATAATTTTCCACCTGCATCACCTATATTAGTTTCAATGCCATTTGGCAAATCTTTTACAAATTCATAAGCATTGGCAATTTTTAAAGCATCTATAATTTCTGTGTCAGTAGCATTTGGTTTGCCAATGAGAATGTTGTTTTTGATTGTGTCATTGAATAAAATAGAATCTTGAGTAACTAATCCCATCAAATTGCGTAAAGAATGAATATCAGCATCTTTTATATCAATATTATCGACTTTAATAGAACCATTATTGACATCATAAAAACGTGTTAACAAATTAGCGATGGTGCTTTTTCCGCTACCAGACTGTCCTACTAAAGCTACAGTTTTACCAATAGGAATTTTTAAAGTGAATTTTTGTAAAACATTCTCATCTTGATATCTAAAATCGATATTTTCAATTGATATGGAATGTTTAAAATCATTTAATATTACTGCATTTTCTTTAGATTTGATTGTGTTCTCAGTTTCTAGTACTTCAAAAACACGTTGTGCTGCAGATAATCCATTTTTAACTTGGTAAGAAGCTTTTGAAATAGCTTTTGCGGGTGTCAAAATGTTATAAGCTAATCCCATATAAGCAAGGAATTGAGCTCCTTCTAAAACAGCTTTTCCATTTGGAAGAGTTTCATTTAATACCATATTTCCTCCATACCATAATAAAATAGCAATAACAATAATTCCCATAAATTCACTCATAGGAGATGCTAAGTTATTTTTTCTACCAATGCTATTTGTTAATTTTAATATTCGATTCACTGAATCACTAAACTGTTTTTTAAAACCAGTCTCTGCATTGTAACTTTTAATGACTTTTAAACCTGTAAGCGATTCTTCTACTATTGATATTAAATAACCACTTTCTTTTTGTAAAGTTTGCGATTTTGCTTTCAAAGATTTTCCGATTTTTGAGATGATAAAACCTGAAATTGGTATAAAAATAAAAACAAAAAGAGTTAGTTTTAAACTAATTGCAACCATTGCTCCAATAGTAAAAATGATGGTCATAGGTTCTTTTACAATAAGTTCTAAAATGGAAAAATGAATTTTGTACTTCTGACACATCACCTAACATTCTAGCCATAATATCACCTTTTCTTTTTCAGAATAAAAAGATATAGGCAATGAAATGATTTTATTATACATTTTGTTTCTTATGTCTTTTAAAACACCATTTTTTAAATGCATAAGATGGTTCAAAGCTAAATAATTAAATAAATTTTTAAGTAAAAAAGTACTTATTACAAGACTAACCACTAATAGAAGGGCATATTGCTTCCCTTTTGTGTCAGAGAGTAGGGTTAAATAATAATATAAGTTGTTTTTTCCAAATTCGATAATATCCCAAATTGAAGTGAAAACGGGTTTTTCTGTTATTTTTTCAGCATTTTCAAATAAAACCTGAAGCATTGGAATTAAGGCTATAAAGGAAAGAGTGCTAAAAAAGGCAAATAAAACATTAAAAATTATGTTCCAAAAAACATGTGATTTATAAGGCTTTATATAAGGAAATATTTTTTTAAATTTTCGTCCATTAGAAAAGATTCATTTCTGTTATGATATTTTTAATTTTAGTATCTAATTCTTGTTCAACTGAAGCATATTTTTCAATTGATGGTAATTCGCTATTCACACTAAAATAGAATTTAATTTTAGGTTCGGTTCCACTAGGTCTTGCACAAATTTTACTACCATCTTCAACATAATAAATCAACACATCCGATTTTGGAATTTTTATGTCATAGGTTACATTACTCATTAAATCTAAAGCTTTCGAACTTTGGTAATCTTCCACACAAACTACACGTTGTCCGTTTATCTCTTTTAAAGGGTTTTCACGTAAATCTAGCATCATTTGTTTGATTTCGTTTGCTCCTTCAATTCCTTTTTTGGTAATCGATATTAAATATTCTTTATATAAACCATAATCTACATAAAGGTTTAGTAATTCATTATATAAAGAACTTCCAGCTGCTTTTGCTTGAGCTGCAATTTCGCAAACTAATAATATAGCAGCTACAGCATCTTTATCTCTCACAGCATCACCTACCATGTAACCAAAACTTTCTTCACCACCACCTATAAATTGTTGGTTTGGAAAATCTTTGATGAATTTGGCAATCCATTTAAAACCAGTTAAACCCACTTTACACTCAATCCCATATCCAGAAGCTAATTCTTGCATCATAGGTGTTGAAACTATAGTGGAACCTACAAATTCAGTACCCGTTAATTTTCCAGCTCTTTTCCATTGCTCAAGTAAAAAACCAGTCATTATAACCATAGTTTGGTTACCATTTAGTAATATCATTTTGCCTTCTAAATTGCGAACGGCAACTCCTAAACGATCACTATCAGGATCTGTTCCTACAACAATGTCAGCATTTGTTTTTTCAGCTAAAGCTAAAGCCATAGTTAAGGCTTCTGGCTCTTCAGGATTTGGAGATTTTACGGTTGGAAAATTACCATCTGGAACTTCTTGTTCAGGTACAATATGAAGGTGTTTGTACCCAGCATTAGTTAAAACACTTGGAATAGATTTTATTGACGTTCCATGTAAGGAAGTATAAACAATTTTTAAATTGTCTTTTGCATTTTGTGGAGTATTAAAACTAGCATTTTCAATAGTCGATTTCCAGAATGCTTCATCAATAACTTTATCGATATATTCGATTAGACTTTCGTTAGCTTCGAAATTAATGTCGCTATACTCTAAATTTTCAATAATTGTAATTACTTCTTCATCTTGCGGTGGCACAAGCTGACCACCATCTTGCCAATACACTTTGTAACCATTATATTCAGGAGGATTGTGAGAAGCGGTTAAAACAATTCCAGCATGACAATTTAAATGACGCACAGCAAAGGATAATTCAGGAGTTGGTCTTAATTCAGAAAACAAATATACTTTAATACCATTTGCAGAAAAAACATCAGCCACCACTTTGGCTAGGGTATCACTATTATGACGACAATCATAAGCAATAACCACTTTAATAGCTTCACCAGCAAATACTTTTTAAGTAATTACTTAAACCTTGTGTGTTTTTTCCTAAAGTGTATTTGTTTATTCTATTAGTTCCAACACCCATAATTCCGCGCATTCCACCTGTACCAAATTCTAAGTTTTTATAAAAAGAATCCTCAAGCTCTTTAGGAGCAGTAGTTATCATTTTTTCAATTTCTTCTTTTGTTTTCGTATCAAATGTTGGAGTTAACCATTCGTTTACTTTTTCTAGAATTTGTTTGTCTATATGCATATTGTTTATTTTTTTTGAAGCTATTTCCTGCTATTCGCTTTATCTTTCATTTTTTTGTCATACTGAGCCTGTCGAAGTACAAAAAAAATAAAAAGGATACCGCTTCTATCAGGGCTATTTATTCAATCGTTTTTGAAATTTTATATCGTTCTTCGTTATTTTTTGTTCGTAAAATAATTTCTCCTAAAAATCCAGCTAAAAACAACTGAGTTCCAAGAATCATACTCGTTAATGCTATGTAAAATTGAGGTCGGTTTGTAATTAATCTTCCTGCTTTATTAAGGAATATTTTATCAATTCCTAAGTATAAGGCAAGGCAAAATCCAATTACAAACATTATAGAACCTAATAGTCCAAATAAATGCATAGGTCGTTTTCCAAATTTAGACAAAAACCAAATAGTAATCAAGTCTAAAAAGCCATTTATAAAACGATTTATTCCAAATTTTGAATTTCCATATTTTCTAGCTTGATGAATCACTACTTTTTCACCTATTTTGCTGTAACCAGCGTTTTTGGCTAAAACAGGAATATAACGATGCATTTCACCAGAAACTTCAATGTTTTTAATGACTTCATTTTTGTAAGCCTTTAAACCACAATTGAAGTCGTTGAGTTTTACACCAGAAGTTTTTCTAGCTGCCCAATTAAATAATTTTGAAGGAATGTTTTTAAAAATAACAGAATCGTATCTTTTTTTCTTCCAACCCGAAATTAAATCAAAGTTTTCAGTAGTTATTAATTGATATAATTCAGGGATTTCATCAGGGCTATCTTGTAAATCAGCATCCATAGTAATAATAACATCACCTTGCGCTTTGGCAAAACCAGCATGTAGCGCTTGACTCTTGCCATAATTTTTCAAAAAGCGAATCCCTTTTACATTATTGTTTTCTTTTGAAAGTTGTTCAATAGTTTGCCAAGAAGCATCAGTACTTCCATCGTCTATAAACAAAATTTCATAAGAAAAGTTATGATTTGTCATAACTTTTACAATCCAATTATGTAATTCGGGTAACGATTCTTGCTCGTTTAATAAGGGAATAACTATGGATAAATGCATTTAAAATTCTTCTTTTGTTTTACTTTTAAAAATAGCGGCTAAAATCAATCCAAAAATTATTGACCCTACTAATGAACCACCAAAACTTTTAAGTATTCCCTTTGTAGAAAATTGAGGGGTTTCTTCCATTTGTTTTACAGTTTCTTTTATTTTTTCTGTTGGGACATTGAATTTTTGTAAGTTTTTAACTTGAAATTCAATTAAAGCTTGATTAGTAAGTTCACCAGTTTCTTTGTCAATTACGTTAAACAAAAGTATTGAAAATACTGTTGAAACAGAAATTCCAATTAATGCACCAATAAAATAACTAGTAAATCCTTCTTTAAAACTCATAAATCCACCTAATTCTTTTTTAAGTTCTATAAGTTGTACAATACCAATTATTAAATAAACTGCAAGTAGACCAAATCCAATCCACATATTTACAAATAAATGATAGTCAATTAAATACATTGATAAAGATGCAAAAATTGAGAAAATTCCAGAGATTAAACCAAATTTAATAGCATTTTTTTTAATAACTTCTTTCATAGTTAAGGATGTTTAGTTTTACAAATATAGTTTTTTTATAGATTATAGTATTAGTACTAAAAAATAAAAAAAGTTACAGGAATGCTTGTGAATTAAAAATTTAATGTAAATTTGCACTCTCAAAATAAAATATTATAAACGAAAAGGTTATAAAGTGTTTACACCTTTTTTAGTAAAATAAGAAAGCCGCGAAGCAATTTATAATTAAAAAATAAAAAGATTTATCAAGATGAAAAAAGGAATTCACCCAGAAAATTACAGATTAGTAGCTTTCAAAGACATGAGTAACGAAGATGTATTTATTACTAAGTCAACAGTAGAAACAAAAGAAACAATTGAACACGAAGGAGTAGAATATCCAGTATTTAAAATGGAGATTTCTAGAACATCTCATCCTTTTTACACAGGTAAATCTAAACTTATCGATACTGCAGGTCGTATTGATAAATTCAAAAATAAATATGCTAAATTCGATAAAAAATAATCGGAATTTAACTAAATATAGAAAACCTTCCATTTTGGAAGGTTTTTTTTATGAATATAAAGTTAGAACTTGTAAATTTGGTTCACCTTTTAAAAGTTCGTTTTAAACTTTTAAACTCCTAAACTAATAAATTTAAAAATGAACTATATACTTTTTGACGGAACCGTTCGCAATGCTTTACTTCCATTCACTTTTACTCGACCAGTTGCTGATATTCGTGTGGGAATTCTTACCATTCGTGAAAAATGGGAAAAATATTTGGGTTATACCACTACTACTTTAACTGAAGAGTATTTAATGGAAAAATTCCCAATGGTAGAAATGGAAGCTAATATTATGATAAATGCTTCTTTTTTTCCAAATGAAGTATTAGTGGAAATGGTAACTAATTTAGAACCCAATCAAGCTATTATTGCTGGTGAAGAGATAATTGCTTTTTATTCTAATGATACTCAAGAAGAAGTTGATTTTGAAGATTATGAATTAATTGATTATGATGAAGAAGTACTTCGTATTGAAAATACTTGGGATATTTTTACCAAAAATGATGTGGCTTTACGAGAAGATTTTCAGTTGCTTACAGAAGACAGACATTCACAACCTATTCCTAAAAGTGTCAATGTAATTTCACCTGAAAATATTTTTATTGAAGAAGGAGCAAAGCTTGAATTTGTGACTCTAAATGCTTCCACTGGTCCAATTTACATTGGTAAAAATGCAGAAATTATGGAAGGCTCGGTAATTCGTGGCCCTTTTGCTTTATGTGAAGAAGCACAAGTAAAATTAGCTAGTAAAATATATGGAGCTACTACTGTTGGTCCACATTGTAGAGTAGGAGGAGAAGTGAATAATTCTGTTTTATTTGGCTATTCAAATAAAGGGCATGATGGATTTTTAGGCAATTCGGTTTTAGGAGAATGGTGTAATATTGGAGCCGATTCTAATAATTCGAATCTAAAAAACAACTATGAAGAAGTACGTTTATGGAGTTATGAAACTGAAGGTTTTGCTAAAACTGGATTGCAATTTTGTGGATTAATGATGGGTGATCATAGTAAATGTGGCATCAACACTATGTTCAATACGGGAACCGTTGTAGGTGTTTCGGCAAATATTTTTGGTAGTGGTTTTCCACGAAATTTTGTTCCTAGTTTTTCTTGGGGAGGTGCTTCTGGTTTTACTACTTATTTGACTAAAAAAGCATATGAAGTGGCAAAAGTAGTGATGAGTCGTAGGAGAATTGATTTTACAGAACAAGATGCTAAAATTTTAGATCATGTTTTTGAAGAAACCAAAAAATTTAGAAAAGAGTAAGCTATGTTAGGACTTATTTTTATTTATTGGATAGGAAAGTATTTTTATCTTTTAGCAGAAGAATATAAAGAGAATAAATGGTTGTTTGCTATTTTAGGTGTAGTTGTTTATTACTCAAGTGGAGCACTAGTTGGAATATTATTAGCAGTCTTTGGAATTCTCTTAGATTTTGAAATAGATTGGGACAATACTATTTTGATGGCAGTTTTAGGTTTAGCCTCAGGAATATCTTCATGCTGGTTGTTTTATTATCTTTTAGAAAAAAAATGGAAGAAAAAGCAATTAAAACCAGTAGAAGATATTAATGATATTGGTAAAGATATTGACGAAATAGGAATGTAAAGTGGTTAATTTTTGAGCACTAAGTAATTACTTTTATACCAATCCATTTAATATTGCTTATAGCATAAATCATAATTATAGTAATAATTAGAGAAATAACAGCAATCAAAATACTCATTTTTCTTTCTTTTTTTATCTTCTCTCTGAATTTTAATTCTTATTTCTTCTAACAATTCAGGGGAAGCTTTGATATAATCTTCAGTTTCAACTTCTTTTGTTCCTATATAATCTTTCCATTCTCTTTGGTTACGAGATGATCTACGTTGTGCTTTATTATTTTCCATAACCGAATTTGGTGATCCACAATATCCTCCCATAACTTTAAAATTTAAAAGATTAAATTTTTTATAAAAACTTGATTTAAAACAGCCAAGATTATTAAAATAGAACCAACAATACTTAACGTCAAAATGATTTTTTTTCTCAGTATAGCTTTGTTTTTTTCTTGTAGTTGTTGTCTTATTGTTGCTAATTGTTTTGGTGTAGCTTTGTTATGATCTATAAATTCATCTTGACCATTTGAGGTAGTGTTTACAAACTTTTCCAGTCGAGAGGTTTTATTTCGTTTGTTGTTTTTTAAACTTGTATTGGCACTCATCATAAAACCTTCTCCAGCCATAATTATATTTTTTAGTTGATATTAATTGTACGGAAGGTTATCTATAAAAGTTACAAAGGTGATTCTATATTTCTAAATAATTTTCAATAAAAGTCATAAAATCATCTTTTCTACGGCTTGAAATTACTAAAGAAGTATTGTTATTCATCTCCACCGTTAATCCATCTTTTTTATGAATGCCTTTCATTTTTAAAGTATTGATAATGTATGAATTATGGACTCTAAAAAAACCAGTATCTTCTAATTTATTTTCAAAATCTTTTAAATGTTTAGTAACCGTGATTTTTTCACCATTAGACAAATATACATCAGTATAAGGACCACTCGCCTCTAGATAAACAACTTCGTTCAGTTTGACTAATTTAATGTTTTCCAAAGCTTTTAACAGCAAAGAATTTTCTTGTTTGATGGTAAATTGGTTGACACTGCCAGATTTTTGTTCCTTATGTATTAAAAAAACTGCTTTTTCAATTGCGTCTTTAAATTCTTGAATGTTTATAGGTTTTAAGATATAATCTAAAGCTTCTACTTTGATAGCATTAATGGCATATTTTTCATGACCTGTTATGAAAATTAATTTGGCTTTGCTTTTTCAATTTGACTAAAATCTCAAAACTGGTTTCTTTGCCTAAGTGAATATCAAAAAGATACATTTGATAATCATTATTTTTTATTGCTAAAACCGCTTCCTCTACAGAAGTAACGGTGTCAATATTTTTAATACTTTTTGAAAAATACTTTTCCAAAAGCGATTTAATCATATTGCTAATTTTTGTATCGTCGTCTAGTACTAAAACTTTCATGGTTTATGCTGGTAAAAGGGGTAAAGTAAAAGTAACCAAAGCTACATCGCCATTTTTAGTAAAACTAAAATCGGTAGGCAACTTATGAATTTTACTATGAAGTTCTACTCTTTGCTTTGTGATTTCAAGCCCTCTTGAAGGTTCGTTTTCCATTTTCTTTTCCGTTTGAATTTGATGTCCTAAGATATTATTTTGAATTTGAATTTCAATATGATCATTATTTTTGAGGATTGAAACTTTAATTTCTCCATTACTATTATTTTTAAATCCACCATGCTCAATTGCATTTTCTAAAGCCGTCTGGGTTAAGGCACTTGGAACTTTTAAGGCATGTAATTCTTCTTTTTGGAGGTTGGTATCAATGTTGTAGTCGAATCCATCTTCCAAGCGATAGAGTTGTGTTTTTAAGTAGTTTTCCATCATTTGCTTCTCTTCAAATAAAGTCCATTCGTCTTTAAAAGTACTTTCTAATAAAAGTCTAGAAAACCTTGAAACGTTTGACGTATAATCAATTAAATTTTCGTCTAGATTGTTTTCAACCAATGTAGCTTGTAAGGAAGTAAATGCGTTATTGATGTAATGCGGATTAAACTGAGAACGGGTCAATTTAGAACGCAATGATAAGTTTTGTATGATATTGATTTTCTTTTGATATAGAAAAACGATTAAACCTAAAATAGTGATGCCAACAAGACCAATAAATAAAAAATAAATATATTGTCGCTGCTTGTCAATTTTAAAATTACTGATTTCATCTTTTTGTTTTAAAATAGTAATTTCATTGTCTTTTTTTTCAGTTTCATAAGCAACTAAGTTCTTTTGAAGGTTTTGGATATTAGTATTTAAACTCACACTGTCAAGAAGGCTAATGATTTCAGAATTAACTTTTGCAGCATCTTCAAATTGTTCTGTTTTAATTAAAAGTTTGTTTTTAACATCTAAAGCATTTCGTAATAACTCTGGATTTTTAAAATCTCTAAAAAAGGCAATGGCTTTATCTATATGTTCTTCTGATTTTTTATAATTGCCTAAATAGTAATAAACACTTCCCAAAAGCCTATTGGCATTGGCTACATGAATCGGATAAAGTTTTTCATTGGCTTGTTCAAGTACTTCTAATCCTTTTTTTTCTGCTACTTTGTATTGTTCTTTTTTTACATATAACTGACCTAAATTATTTTGAATTAAAAGCATGTTGTTAATTTCATTAATTTGTTTGGCTTTTACTAAAGCTTTTTCCATAATGTGTATGCCTTCATCTGTATTGTTTGTAACTTTGTAGATGTGAGCTAAATTATTAGAAGCGGCTAAATAAAGGTCTAAATAGTTTTTAGAATCTTTAAGGAGTGTTATTATTTTTTTAAAATACTTTTCTCCTTCTTTATAATTGGCAAATTTGGTATGAATATATCCAGAGACACTTAGCACGTATAAATATTCTTTTAATTGTGTTTTAGAATCAATTTCATTTTCCATTTTCCTTTCGTCTACTAAGCCAGAACACTAGCCTGCTGCTTATTCACTCTATTTCCTGCGATACACAGGGACGGAGTTTTAATCCTCGAATGACAATTCCAACAGAAAATTTTTCCCCGATCGATTCAACTCAAGTTTCAACACCCTCGATCGACCTTCCTCCTCTTCCCCTGAATCGCCCAGTTTTGCTGATCGGACATGGCA
>JAAURU010000061.1 GCA_012032075.1 Flavobacterium sp. | reverse complement strand
CTATTAATCGATAGAGCCACTAATGGTATTGTTAGCCAAACCTTGTACAATAATGGCTGAGGATTGTACACCAACATTTCCCGCCATTGCAGCGATAAGTGGCGTAAAGAAATATAATTTCCGATAGTGGTCCATTGCGCCTTCAAACAAACCCAACATGTGCACTGAGATAAAACCACCCAAAAGTGCCAAGACTAGCCATGGCAATCTTGCTCTGGTGAGATCTAGGATACTATCATCTGCTTCAACGTCCTGAGATATACCTGCAGCTAACTGGTAATCCTTGTCGGCTTCTTCTTTGATTACATCAATAATATCATCAATAGTAATACGACCTACTAGTCTTCCCATTTCATCCACAACTGGAATCGCTTCCAGATCGTATTTTTGCATAATACGGGCGACCTCAACATCTTTAGCATCAACATTGACGAAATCTACTTTTTTAATGTAGACCTCGCTAATAGGTGTTTTTGTTGAAGTTGTTAATAGGTCTTTCAGCGACAAGCGCCCTTTTAATCGGTCTTCATCATCGACCACATAAATAGAATGGACACGGGTAACATTTTCGGCTTGCTGACGCATTTCTTTAACACAGGTGAGTACGTTCCAGTTCTCATTTACTTTCACAAGCTCTTTCCCCATTAACCCTCCGGCAGTATCTTCGTCATAACGCAATAAATCGACAATGTCTTTCGCGTGTTCGACATCTTCTAATTCTGAGATTACTAATTGCTTTTTCTCGTTTGAAAGTTCCGCAATAATATCGGCAGCATCATCTGTACTTAATTCATCTAATTCTTCAGCAAATTTCTTTTGGAGAAAGGTTTTTTAAGAATCTTTTCACGAACTTCTTCGTCTAATTCAAGCAGAATTTCTGCGGTTTTTCCGAATCTAAAGTGTTAAAAATATAAGCAGCTTCATGACTTTCAAGTTCGTCCATGATTTCTGCAATATCAGCAAAGTGCATATCTTGTAGGAGCAAAAGTATTTCTTGCTCTTTGTTTTCGTGAATTAATTCTTCTAATTCGTTGATAAGCTCTTTACTAATTTTAAACTCCATCGGCTGCTATTTTTTGGGTTAATTCAATGAATTGTTCATACGAAAGCTGTTCTGGACGAAGGTCAAAGATACTATCTTCTTTTAAATTATCAGAATGAATCATGCTTTTAAGACTATTTCGCATGGTTTTTCTGCGTTGGTTAAACGCTTGTTTTACCACTGAAAAGAACAACTTTTCATCACAAGGTAATTCATAATTCTCTTTACGCGTTAATCTTAAAACACCCGATTTTACTTTTGGTGGTGGATCAAAAACATGTTCATCTACTGTAAATAAATATTCAGCATCATAAAAAGCTTGGGTTAAAACCGATAGAATTCCATAGACTTTACTGCCTTTTTTCTCACAAATACGTTCAGCAACTTCTTTTTGGAACATACCTGAAAATTCAGGAATTTGATTGCGCATTTCTAAAGTTTTGAAAACAATTTGAGTAGAAATGTTATAAGGAAAGTTACCAATAATAGCAAACTGTTCGTTCTTAAAAACTTCGTTTAAATTGTATTTCAAAAAATCTTTTGAGATAATATGTCCGTGTAATTTTGGATAATTCTCTTCTAAATAAGCAACCGATTCAGTATCGATTTCTATCACATTCGTTTCTATTGGTTTTTCCAAAAGGTATTTTGTAAGCACCCCCATTCCAGATCCTATTTCAAGGATTTTTTCGTATCCTTTATAAGATAATGTGTTGGCTATATTTTTTGCAACACTTTCATCTTTTAAGAAATGTTGTCCTAGGTGTTTTTTTGCTCTTACGTCCATTCACTTGTTTTTTCATTTCCGAGAAATCGGAAATCTATTTTAATTTTCTTTTGATTTCTCTACCAATCTAGTGATAAGTCATCCCAATTGGGGTTGCTTTTTCAATTAATTGAATTTTCCAATCTCTATTCCATTTTTTAAGTCTTTTTTCTCTTAAAATTGCATCGTTTATATATCCAAAAACCTCATAATAAACCAACTTATCTACATTATATCTATAAGTAAATCCTTTATTAATTCTATCTTTATGCTCTTTTGTTCTTCTAATAATATCATTTGTAAAACCTATATATAGAACTGTATTATTTTTATTTGCCATTATATAAACATAGTAAATATGTGTTTTCACAGATAAGCTTATTTTTAAAAGTTTTCCGTTTTCACGGAAAAGACAACTGTCGATTTAATTTACTTTGCCATAATGCTCACTCATTACTTCTAGTTCTGTTCGAAAGGCTAACATTTTATCGGCAAATAGTGATAAGCCTTCTTGTCTTAATCTTGTAGCGTGGTTTTTATAATAGTCTTCTAATTTGGCTCTTGAATCGGTGAAATATTGAACAGAATAGGTTGTCCCTCCCATTTCTTCTTCCACTAAAACTTTTACCATTCTTGCACTTATAAAAAGCCCAGTGGCTAGGACATCATCAATGTGTTTATTTCGCATCCATTGTAACCATTGATCATGAACACTTTGGTCAATATTAACAGTAACGTTGTATATAATCATAATTAAAATTTAGAAATTAGAGGTTAGAAATCAGAGATTAAAAATTTATAGTACTAAATTGCGTCTCCGCGAAGTGTTCTAAATTGTTTTCGAGCTTCTGTAAAATAAATACTATCTTGATGTTCAAAAATCATTTTTTCATATAAAGGTTTGGCACTTTCAACATCGTTTAATTCTTTTCTGTAGATTTCTGCTGAAAAAATAAAGCTTCATCTACATAAATTCCTTCTTTGTGGTTTTCAAGTATCATTTTATAATATTCTAGTGCTTTATTATACTGCTTTTGCCTGGAATAAATAGTCGCTATTTTTAGTAATGTGGCATCTTCAATTGTATCTCCTTTATATTTATCTAATATAGATATAAAAGCTTGCATTGCTAGTTCTTCTTTATTTTGGTATAACAAAAAATCGGCTTTTGAAAAGGCTGTTAAAGCAACTCTAGTACTATCTGCATAAGAATTGTCTTGGATTAACAGAAATAATTCGACAGCATCATTTGCAATTAATAAACTAGCCGATTGTTTTAATACTTTAACCTGTTGCAGTGTCCAGTCAAAATCATTTTTATAATAATTGGCCTTTGCCATTTTCATACTTGCTTCATGACCTAGCACATCATTTTTCATGTTATCCTCTACCTGTGCATAATACAAAATTGCCTGATTGAATTTCTCATCATACACTAAAATATCAGCTAATTCTAACTTAATTTCCGACTTTTCTCTGTTGCCAATAGGTAATTCTAAAGTTTTATTCAATGTTACAATTGCCTCTTTTGGATTGTTTAAATTAAAGGCTTCAAAATGAGCGATTAATTTTATAAGTCCTAGCGAATTTGGACTAAATCCATATTCTTTTAGTATGGTATTTAGTTCTTCTTTTATCGTTGGATATTCTGTTACATTGGCTTGTTCAATTTTAATTTGCATTAAAAAAGTATGTGCCGAAATTTTCCAACTTAAATCATTTGCATTTTCAATAATATATTGCAAAATAGTGGTTGCCTCTTCTTTTTGATTGTCATCGAAAGCCATGTAAGCCAAGGAAACAATATTTGAAAAACTATCTGGATTTCTTTTATAAATAGCCTTCTCTTGAATGAATGCTTTTCCGTATTCTTTTTGTTGAACATATAACCAACTTAGAAATTGGTTCCAATATACATCTTGTGTTTTTTGCGTGCGAATGAGTAATGCTTTTTTTAGATAGGTCAAAAAAGTTTCGTTTGCTTCATCAGAAATAAAGCGTGTTAAATAATTTTGAACTACTGGAGTATTTTCTTGTTTTTGATAAGCATAATCCAATAACTTATCGGTCATGGATTCAATATTCCCTAGTTGCCCTTGAAGTAAAGCTATTTGGTAATCAAAATTAAGGTTAGGATTGCCTTTTACACCCGTTTCATAGGTTTTTAACGCCCAATCTAAAAGTACTTTTTTCTCAAAACTATTTCCTATTTGATAAGCATAATTTGACTCTTTTTCTACTTCTTTGAGTGCTAAAGCATACTGTTTTTGTGCTTTATCTTCTTGTTTTTGCAACTGGTAATTATACCCTAAATCAATATATAAAAGTGGTTGATTGTATTTTACTTTTCTATCTAATATCGCTTTTTCGGCCTTTTCATATTGAGCTAATTGCTGGTAACAATCAATTATTTTTTCAAAATAAAAATAGTTTGAAGGCTGTTTTACTGTAATTTGTTCTAAAAGAGACAATGCTTTTTCAAATTCTCCTTTTTCATAATAATCTATAGCTAATTGTTCGTTTTGTGCTGGAACAATTAGTGAAAAGAATAGAATTAAAAGCAGATAGAATTTTTTCATTAGTATTTAAAAGCAAATAATGTACTAAAGTAACACTTTTGTGTCAAAATAGTACATTATTTTAGGTAAGATTAACGATTTAGTTAATAATATCGAAACCAGTATATTTACGTAAAACCTCAGGAATAACTATCCCTTCTGGTGTTTGATAATTTTCTAAAATACCTGCTAAAACTCTTGGCAAAGCCAATGCGCTACCGTTTAATGTATGAGCTAACTGGTTTTTACCCTCTTTATCTTTAAAACGTAATTTTAAACGATTTGATTGAAACGTTTCAAAATTTGATACCGAAGATATTTCTAACCAACGATCTTGTGCAGTTGAAAACACTTCAAAATCATACGTTAAAGCAGAAGCAAAACTCATATCTCCACCGCAAAGACGTAAAATTCTATAAGGTAATTTAAGTTCTTGTAACAATACTTTTACATGTTCTACCATTCCATCTAATGCTTTGTAGGAATTATCTGGGTGTTCGATGCGTACTATTTCTACTTTATCAAATTGGTGTAAACGGTTTAAACCTCTTACATGTGCACCATAAGAACCTGCTTCTCTTCTAAAACAAGGTGTATAACCCGTGCAAAGAATAGGTAATTCACTTTCGTTTAGTAAAACATCGCGAAATAAATTAGTTACTGGAACTTCGGCAGTAGGAATTAAATATAAATTATCTTCTCCTACATGGTACATTTGTCCTTCTTTATCAGGTAATTGACCTGTTCCAAAACCTGATGCTTCATTTACTAAATGAGGCACTTGAAATTCTTGGTAGCCTGCATCAGTATTTTTATCTAGGAAATAAGTAATTAAAGCACGTTGTAATTTGGCTCCTTTTCCTTTATATACTGGAAAACCAGCTCCTGTAATTTTAGCCCCTAAATCAAAATCGATAATATCGTATTTTTTGGCTAATTCCCAATGTGGCAATGCACCTTCATGAAGTTTAGGAATGTCTCCTTCTTCAAAAATGGTAAGGTTTTCTTCAGGTGTTTTTCCAACTGGAACAATAGCTGCAGGAATATTTGGCAATTTGTATAGTTCTAATTGCAATTCCTCTGTTACTGAGTTTAATATTTCTGAAAGATCCTTAGTTTGATCTTTAAATTTTGTTGTTTTCTCTTTAAGAATTTCGGCTTTTGCTTTCTCACCGTTTTTCATTAAAGCTCCTATATCTTTGGATAACTTATTGGATTCTGCAAGAATGTTGTCTAATTCTACTTGTGTTGCTCTTCTTTTCTCATCTAATGCAACAACCACTTCAACCAATTCTTTAGCATTGAAATTCTTTTTTGCCAAAGCCTGGATAACTTCTTCCTTGTTTTCTCTAATAAACGCTACCTGTAACATGCTTTTTAAAATTTAAGTGGCAAATTTAAGGAATTTGAGTGAAGGTTTTTGAAAATATGTTGAAAAAGTGGGAAGATGGGAGCGGGAAGCAGGAAGCTAGGAGCTGGGTGAAGGAAGTTCTCAGCTATGCTTAAAGTGAAATGTTTGATTCTTCTTTACACAATCTAATAACTACTCCCACAATATCTTTTACAATACTTTTTCTATTGAGAAATTAGTAGATAATGAAGAACCTGTTGAACCGCTGTTTCTAAATTTCAATTTAGCATCTCTTGTGACACTATTATCGTAATCGGTAAAAATTCTAAAACCGTAAGAATGACCATGTTGTAATTGCAAATAGTTAGCAATTCCATAACTTTCGTTTCTTCCAGAACTTAACCCTTGATTATTATTGTCTCTATGTTTAAAAGTTCTTCTCAATACCCAATTATTAGTAGTAAAATCCCAAAGACCGATAAGGATATCTAAATCTTTATTTGAATCTGAATAATCACCAATGTCAAAATCCATTGATACTTTGTAGTAACCATCAATAATAGGAGAATATCTTCCTGTTGTGGTATTATATTCGTTGGCAACATCTATTAATTCATTACTTAATATGATTTCTTTGAAATTATAATCGGTGTTAAGTGCTATATCAGAAGATAAAAAACCAACAAATTTAACTCCTGGAGCAGTAGCATTGTTAAATCCTGTTACTAAAGTTCCGTCTGGTAATACTGAAACCGTTGTTGTTGTTCCAGAAGTATTAGAAAGTCCTCTAATTCTCACATCTCCATTTACATCTAATTCTTTTGTTGGGTTGGTCGTTCCAATTCCTACTTGACTATACATAAATATAGGAAGAATGACAAATATTGTCAAAAAACAGAATTTACTCATACTGTGGTTTTAGTTAATAACGTGATTGAAAATTTTAACTATTTTTCAATTATAGTTACAAAAATTACTTAAAATTTTTAGTAATCATAAAGAAATCGACGATTTACTAATAAATTCGTTAAAAATATCAAGCATGTAAGGATTTGTTTATATAAACCAAGTATTTTAAAAATAGACAAGCTGTTTATAAAGTAGTTATTATTTTCGAACTACTTTATAATCAGCTTATTATAAATAAGATATCCTTTATCTAATTTTTTACATTAAACAAAGTTGTTTCCACAGAAGATTTAGTTTCTATATGTAATACATAAATTCCTGCACTAAGTGTTGAAATATCTATTTGCGAATCTTTTGCATTTATTTCTGTTTTTAGCAATGTAACTCCTTGAATGTCTGTAATAATTACTTTTGTTCCAAGTGACATATCATTGGCTAAAGAAATATAATCTTTTGCTGGATTTGGATAAACCAATAATTCATATTTAAATTCCTCTCTACTTGATGAATTACTACAACTAGGTGCTGTTGCACTATTACTAAAATACAACGTGAAGCCTGCTGTTTTTGATACCATTACAAAATCAGTTCCTTTTTTAGTTACCCAATAGGAGTCATCTAAACCTGAAATTCCAGAATTTGATATGGTTACACTTGGCTTTGTAGCATTAAAGTTATGAGAGATTTTACTACGTAAATCATTATAATAGCTTGGAACTCCATTTGCTGTACTGTAAGCAAACTGAACTAATGAGTTTCCTGAGTTATTCCAATTAATTTGAAATTTCTTAAAATTAGCAACATTTGGACCACCAGAACCAAATTTATACATTTTTACAAAAGTAACTCTATCAAAAGAACCTAAACTTGAAGTTGTAGGGGTTCCAAAAGTACATGAAGATGTTGGTGGTGGAGGTGGTGGAGTTGTTGAAGTTACCGTTACTGCTGTAGTATCTGTTTTGTTTCCATCAGCTGTTTTTACTGTTATAGTTGCATTTCCATTAGCAATTGCTTTAACTAAACCAGAACTATTTACAGTTGCAACATTTGTATTTGAACTTGTATAAGAAACAGAATTATTAGTTGCGTTAGAAGGAGATATTGTAGGGGTTAATTGTCTAGTTTGATTTGGACTTAAACTTACAGATTCTGGAGAAAGACTTACGCTAGATACTGCAATATTTGGGTTAGAACTTCCTCCCAATGGATCAAGAACTGATGCTAAAGATTTTCCAATTCTCATTTCATCAAAATAAGCATATACTTCGTAATTACATGATTCTGAATTATATGCACCCCATTTTGGATAATTAACATTCCCATCAAAAGTTTTATGGTAAGCTGTTTTCTTATCTGCTGATAAATTAATAGAATAATCAGGAGCAGGAGAATTAGAAAGTACTTGCTTCTCACCATTAAACCAAAGTTCAACCTCTCCTTTATTTTTATCTCTATCTAATTTTAACTTAATAACAATAGATACCCATTCTCCTTCATTTACTGGCTTAGACCAAAGATTGATATTTCTGTTAGTTATGGATCCAGAACATGAGCTCCATGTTGGATAACAAGGACCATATGCATTCATAGTCAATTTTCCTCCACCATAACCCATGTTTAAAGGATAATTTTGGGTATTATTATTACCACCATCTGTTTTCCATTGGAATACTGCAATTCCTCCTGTTACATTTGGAGTGGCTTCAATTTTCCATCTCCAACCATAATAAAGTGTTTCACCTTCTGAAGGGATGTAAGATGTTCTTGCAAATTCACCTCTTTTTCTCTTTTTTGGTTTATATATTCTCCAAACCTTTCCGTGAACAGCATCTACTGTTGTTTCTGCTTTTGAAACCGCAGTTCCGTCACCACCGCTACATGCATCTTGAGGATAATTCCCACTGTCAAAACGACCAAAAACACTGTTTACGCTTTGATTTGGATCACCATACCATACTACTTGGGATTGTACACTTTGCATTGATACTGACATTAACAGTAGTATCAATAGTACTTTTAAAGTTGTTTTTGAATTCATAATTTTGTTTGTTTAGTTTTTGTTTGTTTGAAATTTTTGCACCATAAAGACAAGAATTTGAGTCAATTACAATTTATTTCAATCGATTGCGCTAATATATTTGTTTTTGCAAATAATTAGTATAAAACAAGATAAAATGAGCTATTTATCGGACAAAGTGTTCGTTTTATGATAAAATAGTAAACTTTTTAGCGCCATAATTGTCTAAAAAAATTATTTAGCTGATTTATTTGTTATGATGCTCGTTGCTGGGTGATGGAAGAAGGAAGTTGAAAATCAATACAATATATACTATGACCACATTAAAATATAATCCACAAATGAGGAAATACTATTTAAAGAAAAATAATTCAATGCTTGTATTAAACAATATTAGATGCAAATTTATAAGCAGGGTTTTTGCTGTTCTAAACAGAGAAACTCCATTTATTAATAGCTATAGATTTACATCTTAAAATTTAATTTTTTTATTAAGGAAATGTGGAATTGATTAACATTTTTTATTTGCTTAAACCATAGTTATAAGGGATCTTTTGATTGAAACAATAAAGGCTATCTAAAAAAGACAGCCTTTACAAGTAACTATATTAAAATAGAAATGTATTAGTAAATGGTTTCAACTGCTATAACATCGTTTGAATTAAATTCTCCATTAGAATTCGAAGGAAAACAAGCTTGCATAATAGACGTTAAATCTCTTCCTGATGGAGTTCCTGGAATTTGTACTGCTCCAATAGTACCTTCACCTTCATTACCCCTTATACTAGCAGGACAACTTAAACGATCAAACCAATCAGTATGTCTTAGTCCAATAGAATGTCCAATTTCGTGAGTAATAACATGCTCATTTACATCGGTAGTAAAACTCTCTAAATTAAAAATTCTTACAAATTTATTTGGAAGCCCACTACTGCTTGGAAAGCCAGCTAATCCTCCAGTATTACCAGTATTATTCACGGTGTCATCAAAAACTACCATATCTGCATTATTTATAGCTGTTTGGCTAGAGCCGAAAGTTAAAGTAAACCTTAACGTTGAACCACTTAGTCTGTTATAATTGTTTACAGCATTTCTTAAGCCATTTTGAGCTTTTGTGCTTAGTGCTTGATTTCCTCCTGTAAATCCTAAAATATCTATTGATCGGTTTGCACTAGAAACCAAATTGAAAGTACTGTACTGTCTAGCATTATCAACATTATTTTTCAATTCAAGAAGTTCAGCTAAAGTTAACGCAATATCTCCACCAATTACGATTCGTTCCTCAGAAGTTCCATCTGGATTAATAAAAACTTTTGTTTTAACAGAACCTGCATCAATTTCAAGTGAAGTAATTAAATCTAAAGTAACTTGATCTGTTACTTTTTCTCCTCCTGCATCCAAACTATAAAATTCTGTTAAATCATTTACAGGTTCTTCAACAGATTCTGTATTACAAGCTAGAATGCTCATAATAGAAATACCCATTAGGTATTTTCCAAGTTTAATTTGTGTTTTCATTGTTTAGTTTATTTAATTGTTTACGCTAATTTAGTTAAAAAAAATAGTTAAATAGCTAAAAATTAGGTATTTATGTTTTTTATTTTTAATTATTATTTTTATTGTTAAATTATCATTAAAAATATAAGTTATATCTATTTTAATGACATTATTATTATAAAATGAAATATAAATACAAATTAATGACAAGATTCAATTAGAAATATCGTTATTCAAATTCCAAATGTTTAGTTAAAAAGATAAAAAATGTTACTTTAATATTATTAAAATGTCTTTTGAAATTGAAAATTAATCTAAAGTTAAATTTAAAAGCTGAAAATTGAAGTTTGGGAATGAAGATAAAAACTCAATGTTCGCATTAAACAATATTAGATGCAAATTTATAAGTAGCGTTTTTGCTGTTGTAAACAGAGAAACTCCATATATTAACACTTACAAATTTAAGTCTTAAAATTTAACATTTTTTAGTTGTTTTTTATCATAGAATGCGGGAGCGGGTAATAGATTGCCCTCTTATTGTTTTTTTGATTGAATCATAAGCTAAAAAAAAGTTGAAATTTGAGGTTCAAAGGCTCAAATTTGAAGTTAATAACCTAACGGTTGACCTAAATAACGTGAAATTCCATGTTCTAAAGCTGGAATTTGACGTTAATAACCTGAAAATATACGTTAATAACCTGACTCGCGAGGTTAATAAGGTGGAATTTCAGGTTAAAAACGTGGAGCTTGAGGCTTTTTACATGATTTTTCAGTTTTGATTAGTGTTTTGCATACTATTACCCTACACTTTGCTCCCTTTATCATAACCTTTAAGCAGCCTTTGATATGAAGTAGTAGAGTTTTAAAGTTGTTTTTTGTCATAGAATGCGGAGCGGGGTTAAATCATTCATCCATTATCTTATTCAAGACACCTTGTTCTTTCAAATAATCAATAAATGCCCATTCAAACTCATCTACAGTCATTATATAACCTGTTTGCTTTTCTCGTTCTTCTATAATTTTATAAAAATTTAACCTTTGATTTCTATAGAAAGTATCTGATAAAATATTTTCAACTTTACATTTAGTGTAAACTTTTGCCCAATCAATTTTATCTAAATTTATTTTTTTTGTTTCATTTAACATATAAATCATAGATTCTGTATAATTTTCAGTAGATATAGCATCTGAATAAAACCGACTATGAATCATTTGAAATAAAGTTTCTCTTATATAATTAGAAAAAGTTTTATTTTCACCTAAGTAATATTCCTTTTGAAATAAATAGTAAATATGTGGATTTTCATCAGAACAATCAATAAAACCAATCCCGTCTCTAAAATCTTGTTGATTTATAAAAATGACTTTTTCTATGTCAACAATTTCATATATTAATTTAATATCTCCATCATCTCCATAATAATCTTGCAAACCATCTTTTCGTTGCAAAATACTTTTATAATTTCCATTTTCTGCAGTATCCATTGCATGCTTCACATTTTTTAATGTAAAAAATTTTTCAGTTTCTACATTTCTTAAGTTTATCTTTTTCCCAAAGTATAATAAATATGCATAAATCGATACTGGAAATTTTATTTTATACTCTTTTTCAAATTGAGATATAGCATCAATATTTTCACCTTCAATAGTGTCATCCAAAGATAAATTACAGTCAAATAAAAATTGTTTAACTGATTTGTAAAATTTTATATATTTTTCAATCATATTCAAAATTAAGGATAAATTACACCACTTTTATATAAAGCTTCTGCTCCTGTTATTGCTTTATAACTATTAAATTTCACAATAATTGTAGCACATGATGAACAAGGGCTCATTTCAGTGATAATATTAATTTTTACTTTTGAGCCACTTAAAATTTGTTCGACATACTCCTTTCTATCTGCTACATTAGGTATTTTAATATCTTTTTCACGAGCCAAACGATCCATAAAATATTCAAATATCTTAGCCTCACTATCTTGCCCTCCGCCAGATATTGTAAAAAAACGATTATTACTAGCTGTTGGTGTGATTGTTTTGTTTGTACTCGAAGCAATTGCATCCATATTAGCTTCAGGAGGTATTCCTCTTCCTGATATCGATAAAATGTTATCAATACTTTTCTTAACACCATTTAT